>JANYCR010000468.1 GCA_025360185.1 Leptospiraceae bacterium
TTGGGCTTGTCATTAGGCTAAGTGCTGCAATTGCTAAAGTGATTGTTAAATTTCTTTTCATGATTAATATCCTCTTGTCTATCATTTCTGTCTTTTCAGCTTTCTGCTGATTCATCTATATTAATGCACAAACTGTGCCAAGTTTTAAAAACTTAAATTTAATCCCAAAATTAGCAAGTCTCTCTTAAACAGAGAAAGAAAGTTATGTCTACATTGCCTTTAAAATAGGTTTTAATGATATTATAACTAAATTTATAAATAATTGTCTAGTCTAGAAAAAAGAGTCACAAGATAATTTCGGCTTAAGACTTTCATTATAATTAATCCAAAAAGATTAAAATTAATCGCTTAAAAATTGAATTTCATGATTATTTTTAATCTTATACTGCAATGAACCTCGACTTATACCTAAAAGTTTTGCAGCGTTGTCTTGCGTCTTACCAATTTTGAGAGCTTCCTGAATAAGTTTTGTTTCAACTTTTAAAAGAGCTTTTTCCAGATTTAGATCGGAATAGTCAATTACGGTCAATTCCTCGATAGGGCTTACCCGTTGCTTAGCAGTGGTTTTCTCTTCTTTTAGACGATCAAACCCGCGTATAGCATTGTCAGGTAAGAAATCAGGAGTGATTTTATCATTCGGACAAAGAATGGCAGCATATTGAATCGCATTCTCCAATTCTCGCACATTCCCAGGCCAGGTGTGCTGTGTTAAAAGATCTAACGTTGCGATATCAAAGTATTTATTCTTTCCATATCGCTTGTTAAAATCCAATAGAAAATGATGAACGAGTAAGGGGATATCACCCCTTCTTTCTCTGAGCGGTGGGAGGCGAAGTGGAATTACCCCCAATCGAAAATACAAGTCTAATCGAAAGTTTCCTTTCTCTACTTCCTGTGCCAAATCTTTATGAGTAGCACTGATTACCCGCACACTGACTTTGATTTTTTTAAAATCACCAACTCTTTCGATCTCACCTTCCTGTAATACTCGTAGTAGCTTTACCTGTAAAGAAGGGGGCATTTCAGCGACTTCATCTAGAAAAATGGTTCCACCGTTAGCCGCTTCAAATCTTCCAATCACATTTCGATCTGCACCTGTAAAAGCTCCCTTTACATGACCAAATAATTCTGTCTCAAGTAAATTTTCATTTAGAGCCCCACAGTTCAAGCTAACAAATGGATTTGACTTGCGCGAGGATAAATGGTGTAAGCTTTTAGCTACCAATTCTTTTCCTGTTCCAGATTCTCCGTTAATTAAGATAGATGCATCAGAGGGAGCGACTGTGCGAATTCTTGTTTTTAAAAATAAAATCTGCGCGTCATAACCTAAAATAGAATTTAAAAAATCCTGCTCATTTTTACTTCTTTCAATTGCCTCTCTGTAAAATGTATTTTGCACGAGCGCCTTACATAATTCGTCTGCAATTTTTTCAGCCCACAAGATTTGCTTTTTAGAAAAATGATCTAGATAATGCGATTCTAAATTTAAAACTCCAATAACTTCTTTGTCCGAAACCATCGGAACGGCAAGCTCCGATGCGACAGAATCAATTAATTTTACATAACGCTTTTCTTTTGTTACATCGGGGGCATAAATAGTTCTCAGGCTCGCCGCTGCCGCTCCTGTAATCCCAACGGCAAATGGAAATTTTGCGGCAATTTTTTTTTCTTTGTCTATACCTTTGGCACAGGCGATTGTTAAAATTTTCTCTTGTGGATCTGAAAGTGAAATACTTCCAGTGCTGGCTTCAAAAATACTTAGAATTTCTTCTAGGACATGATCTAGAATATCAAAAATATTTTTACCAAGTCGAATTTCAATTTGCAGACTACTGATTAAATCATAATATTTTTTGTCTTCCGCCGAAAATTTCGTTTTTGTCATACATCTCTACCACCATCTAATACATCTCGATTTCTATTTTTATTACTTACATATTAAAACCAAAAGGCGAAACGTAAACGAAAAATTTGATACAAAAATGTATTTGAATTAATACGCTTTCTAATTAATTTGCATCCTTATGGCAATATCAAATCAATCAAAACCTATTATTGTAGCAATACTTGCAAACGGAACAATCGCAATCGCAAAGGCAATTGGATTTTTATTTAGCGGATCTTCCGCACTTCTTTCTGAAACCATTCACTCAGTAGCCGATGTAATGAATCAAGCTCTTTTACTTCTTGGGATTAAGCGTGGAGAAAAAGTAGCTTCTGATATTTATCACTATGGTCATTCACAGGAAAGATTTTTTTGGAATTTAGTTTCTGCAATGGGAATCTTTGTTCTAGGTTGTGGCGTGACTGTGTATCACGGCATGCATGACTTACTTTCAACAGAGCCTATAAAGAAAGCCGGAATGGAGCAGTTCATAATTGAGCTCATTTTAGTCATATCTATGTTAGTCGAAGGTTATTCTTTTTATGTAGTGATTGGTGAAATAAAAGGGCAGGCGGCAAGTAGAACGAAGAAGTTCTTTACTTATTTGAATGAATCCATTGATCCTTCTATCAGTGCTGTATTCTGGGAAGACTTTGCGGCTATTATTGGTTTGCTGCTTGCTTTAGTTGGTATCGTAATGACAAACCTAACGGGCAACAACACATTTGACGCTGTTGCGAGTATTTTAATTGGTCTACTAATGGGCTGGATTGCGATTCATCTTGCAATTGAAAATAAAAGATTTTTACTCGATCGGGCAATTCCGGAATATGAATTGAAACAACTTTTAGAAATTTTAGATAATAATCCGCATATCAAATCTTATAAAGATGTAAGGACTGTAGTGCTAGGTCCGAATCGTCTAAAGTTTAAAGCAGAGCTTGAGTTAGATACCGAAAAAATATTTGAAGAATCTGTGAAACAGGCTGCTAAAAAAGTCCGTGCTACTTTAAAACATGTAAAATCAGATGAAGAACTGGAAGGCGTTTTTTTCAATTTGGGTCATACTCTATATGCAAATAAGCTTGCCGAGTTAGAAAAAATTAAAAAACAGTTAAAAGATAAACTCCCGAATTTACAGCATGTGAATTTGGTTATTAGCTAAGGAGAATATTTTGAAAAAAGCACTCATCACAGGAATTACTGGTCAGGACGGATCTTACCTGACAGAACTGTTACTAGAAAAAAAATACCAAGTGCATGGAATCGTTAGACGTGCGAGTCTATTTAATCGACATAGAATTGAACACTTAAAAGACAACCCGAATTTACACCTTCATTATGGTGATATGACAGACTCAAGTAATTTGAATCGTATTTTAGAAAAAGTACAACCAGATGAAATTTATAATCTTGCAGCACAATCGCATGTAGGCGTTTCTTTTGAAGTTCCTGAATACACAGCCGAGGTAGATGCAGTCGGGACTTTGCGTTTTCTTGATGCAATCAATGAGACAGGAGTTAAGACTAGATTCTACCAGGCATCCACTTCTGAATTATATGGACTTGTGCAAGAAGTTCCGCAAACAGAGAAAACTCCCTTTTATCCGCGCTCTCCTTACGCAGTAGCAAAATTATACGGCTACTGGATAGTCGTGAATTACCGCGAAGCATTCGGCATTCATGCGTCGAATGGAATTTTGTTTAACCACGAATCACCTCGACGTGGAGAAACCTTCGTTACCCGCAAGATCACTCTTGGAGTTGCTGGAATTAATGCTAAGAAGATGAAAACTCTAACTCTAGGTAATCTAGACGCTAGAAGAGATTGGGGATACGCACCTGATTATGTGCGCATGATGTGGATGATGCTACAACAAGATAAGCCAGATGATTATGTAGTCGCTACAAACGAAATGCATTCTGTCCGCGAATTCATCGAGCTTTCTTTTTCCATCGCCGGAATCAAAGTTGAATGGAAAGGTAAAGAAGAAAAAGAAGTTGGAATTGATGCAGCTACAGGTGAAACGATAGTCGCCATAGACCCAAGATTTTATCGTCCAACCGAAGTGGAGCAACTTCTAGGTAACCCCGCCAAAGCAAAAGAAAAATTAGGATGGGAGCCAAAGGTCAAATTTGCTGAATTAGTAAAAATTATGACTGTTGCTGATTGTGAAGCTTTGGGGATTAAGCTCTAGGAATACAGCTCCCTTCGACTTCGCTCAGGGAGCAAACTATTATGCGTAAAAAATTTACGAGGCTAATGGATATAAATATTATTTGTGCAAGAAGAAAGAGGATTGCGTTACTCAAACACTGGTCTTCTTTTTTCCTTCAATGACTTCATTGCTTCGAGCATATTGTTTTTAATAGCGGGGACAGAAAGCCAATCGCGGGAGTTTCTTAAATGCGTTTCGAAATCCTGGAGTGCTCTCATATTGATATTCATTTTCGTATAACGAACTGCGGATAAGGGATAACGGAATACTGATTCTAACTTTTTCGTGGATAGCTTACGCAGTTCTTCTCTAGTCGCTGCAATTTCATCAATCATTCCAACTTCTTTTGCTTCCGGTCCTTTATAAGCTGCGGCTTCCATACAAATTTCATTTAGCTTAGTAAGATGAATACTCTGCTGGAGTTTATAAACAAACATACCGGGTAATGGCAAACCAAAGCCAATTTCGGTAAACGAAATTCTACATCCTGTAGAGAGCATATATTTATAATCAGAAGCCATCGTCATTACAGCTCCGCCGCCCATTGCATGACCTGTTACTTCGGCTACTAGCGGTTTGTCGAATCGAAGCATTTCACCGAATAATAAGCATATACCGCCAACTGCATCGACTAGTTCGTCAGGAGGTGTGTTGATTAATGTTTCTGCATCTAGACCATTAGAAAAAAACTTTGGATTTTCCGAAGTAAGGATTGCTCCTTTGTAAGAATCATCCAATTGGATTTCTTTTAGGATTGCTGCAAGTTCTTTCATGGAAGGTCTTGTTAAGGAATTCTGTTCGTTGGTTTGGATAGTGATTAATTCTGCTTTGCCGCCGTTTAGGTTTAGGGCTTCTCGTTTAAAGTTCATAAATACCTCTAGTTGTTATCGTATGTAATTCGCACAACATGGCTTTTGCCATCTTCATTGTTAATATTGGAAATGCCATCATATTGTAAAAGCTTTTTTGTATCCTTAGCATACACAAGTAAGATTGGTTTTACGAAAACTGCTAAAATTGGATTATTCAATTCTACTTTCATATTAACTACATCGAAACCTTTTCGTTTGCTCTCACTAGTTTTATAAACAACAAACTTGAAACAATCCTGCTGAGAAGGAGCACAAAGATTTAGAATTTTTTTATTTCCAGAAAGAATGGAGTCCCAGTTTTCCAAAACAAAATAATCAAACCCCCCATCTAGCACCGCGTTATTCGGAGCGGTGATGACTGCTTCCTTTATATCTTCCTTTTCATTTTTGCGATAGATGAATTTAATTTGATTTCCATTTACTTCGGCGCCTTCAATATAGCCGTCTCTAAAATCTTCTAATTTGAAATCCGCACGTACTGCGTTTTTTTGAAATACAATTCTTTTTTTTGCAAAGACTTTTCCATTCGTATCTTTGTATTGAATGATCGAATAAATATGCTTTCCATTTTCCCAGAATTCTTCGTGGTGGTCGTAATATAAGCGCTTTCCTGTTTTTAAATCGAAGGCTTCTCCGTTAAACTTCTTCGTCTCTAAAGCGAATAATCCTTGTAATGCGCATAGAAATACCAGTATACTTAATTTGTATAACTTCATAAACTCTCCTATTATAATATAGATTGTCATCCCCGAAATTCCACCCTTTCGCTTGGCGGTCGTGGCGATAGCGGGTGGAATTTCGGGAATGACTCTTTCAGTTCTTAGACTCAAAAAAAACTTGCTGTAATGATGAGCCAATAAAAAGCTTATCTTATGCAAGTAGAAATTTGGTCAGACATCATGTGTCCGTTTTGTTATATAGGAAAAAGAAAATTTGAAGCAGCACTGGAAAAATTTCCCAATAAAAACGAAGTGGAAATTATTTGGAAGAGCTATCAACTTGACCCAAACATTAAAGAACAACCCGGCAAAGACATTTATTCTTACTTAGCAGAAGCAAAAGGTCAATCGTTAGAGTGGTCGAAGAAAATGCATGCGAATGTAGTTAATATGGCTAAGTCGGTAGGACTTGAGTATAACTTCGATAAGGCGGTGGTTGCAAATTCTTTCGATGCGCATCGTGTCATTCAATTGGCAAAGAAGCATGGACTTGGTGATACCATAGAAGAAAGACTTTTCAAAGCCTATTTCACTGAAGGGAAAAATTTTGCAGACCATGAAACGTTAGCTGCTATTGGCGAAGAGATTGGTCTTGATCGAGCAGAAATTTTACAATTACTCTCAATGAATGCAATGGCGGATAACGTTCATTCCGATGTGGAAGAAGGTAGAAGACTAGGACTCCAAGGAGTCCCCTTCTTCGTATTCAATCGCAAAATCGGAGTTTCCGGTGCGCAGGACTCAGCAGTATTTTTGCAGGCATTAGAAGAGGCAAGTAAATAATTATGAATAGCCCTAGCATTGAATTAGGAATTTTTAATGGAGAGTTCAGACATTGGATTCTCTTTTTTTAACTAATCGAAAAGTCCAGTAAATCATATTTAAAAAAATTCCCATGAACAAAGTTACACCCAAAGTTCTAGGATGATCGAATGGGTTAATCAGACGATCTGTAATATCATAGATTAAATTGAATGGCTCGTTTATGATATCCCAACAATTCCACCTGAGATAACGCCCCAAATAAATTCCAAAACTCCCTATAAATAAGAGGCAAACAGAGATTAGACTAATCCAAATTTGACTCAAAGATTTACTTAGAATTTTTTCAATGTCCCAGAGGCTCAAAAAACCGAACACTAAGCCTGTCCATGCAAAACAAAGAATTAAAATTAAATCAAACCATTTAGGCATGGTAGATTTCAATCTTAGATGAAATAAATCAGTCAGTATATAGGGAGCATTCGGAAAGAATAAAAGCCAAATCACTAAAAGGATAATGACTGTAATCCGATATTTTTGAATATTCGGTTTTAGAATAGTGATGCTCGTTACCGCCCAGGGGATAAACGCAAGAAATAAATTCCAATTTAAAAATAAAAATACTTTTGTATCAGTATAAAAAAATCTAAAAATAGAAAATCCAAAGCACATAATGGATATAATTCCCACAAACATTGTTTCATGAAGTCGGTTTTGTTCTTTAAGTAGTCTTATCATAATGTAAATAGTTTGGGAATAAATACAATTAGCCCTATCGCAACGGCAGTAATAGCACTTACCAAAACTGCTCCGGCGGATAAGTCTTTTATTTTTTTAATTTGTTCATTCTTCTCTAACGAAACAAAGTCTGTCATATTTTCAATTGCAGAGTTTATCGCCTCGAGTGCAATTACAAAAAAAATTTTACGGAGCGTATTTATATTCCATACGACAGCGCCAGGCAGATACTTTACATTATCCACAGGATTTATTTTTAATTCATCTAGGATTTTAGGATTATAAAATTCTTCCCACAGGAACATAACATCTGTTCTCATTGTTTCATTCTTTACCCAGTTGTTAGGTATTTTTTTACAAAGAGTTTTTATACTTTCAAGATTTCGGATTAATACTTTTATTTCGAGCGCAAAATCCTTTTTTATCCCTAGCTCGATTTCGTTTACAATCCTGTCTTCTTTTTTGCCCTTAGCCTCAAAAATAATATTACCTGAATTGATATAGGTCACGACATTTGTAAAACCAAGTTCCTCAAAAGTAGTTTTAAGTTTTTTCATATCGACTTTATTATTTCCGCCGACGTTAATTCCTCTAAGTAGTGCAACGTAGATCATGGGCACCTAACGGTGGGTTCGCCAAACTCAATGTTGCTTCCGGGTGGGCGCAACATAAGGCGGGCTATTGATTATACAAATGCAGTAGGATCTTCGATCATAATATCAATGTTAAACGCTGGTGGATATTTTAAAATAGTAAGAGATACATTTTTCTTATGAATATCTTGATTCACAATTCCATTTAGTTTTATACCATGCACAAGAAAAAGCCATTTGATATATCGAATAGAACGATAAGATGTTGTATAAATCCACAGTTCACAATTTTCTTCTTCGAAAAATTGGAAAATTTCTTTTGTTCCTAAACGTAATTTCTCTACTTTGAAAATTTTAGTAAGAAGTTTGTATTGAACAATTTTTTCTACATATCCCGCGTTTTGTATGATGAGAGTGTCGTCTAGGTCAAAGGCTATTCTTATTTGTCCGCTCTTCAAGTTTTATTTTTAAGTTAATAACCGTATCGAAATAAAATTTAAGATAGAAAGGAAAATGTAAATAATTATCGCAATGATTAGATTTCTTTTATGGATTAAATTGTATTCAAAAAGCAAAGATTCAGAAGGTACTTTAAAAATAAAAATATAAGGCGATGACGTTGGTTTGCTGTATGCAATCGAATATTCTTTACCGGAGCTATCGCTTATTATCCTTAAACCATTTGGAATCTTTGAACTATTTTTATATCCTTCAATAAATTTAGATATAGACTCATCTCTCTCATGCTTAGAGCTTATATCTAATATCGAATAATTTTCTGAGTCTAATATAAAATAGTCCCCACCTTCGTATCT
>JANYCR010000369.1 GCA_025360185.1 Leptospiraceae bacterium
TACTTGGGACATCTTCAGAAATATAACCCCTGACTTTGGAGATAAAATTTTTTGGATCGCCTGTGGTATTTGGAATTTCCACCTTACTTGAATTTCTTAATTTACCAACAACTCTAATAAGGATTTTCGTCTTTATAGAAAATACTTTATGGCGATGGCTCACAAAGGCTTATTAATTCGAGCAGAGCCTGATACTACTTCAAAGGCTATTGGTGTGTTGCCGTTCGGGATTAAGGGAGAGGTTTTAAATTCCGGTAATCACTCAGAAATAATTGGAGATAAATCGGGAGTTTGGTTAAATATTAATTATAGTGGAAAAGATGGTTGGATCTTTTCTGGATATACTTATATGAGTGATTACGAATCTTTTGAAGATATTCTAGACTATAATAATAGTGAATATCGGGAATTAAATTCTGATGGATTTTTGAATCCTCAGCCATTGAAAGAGTTTAAAGAATTTAGTAATTATGAAGACCAAGATTATAAAAGATTAGTTAAGAAGCAACCAATGGAAAGAGTAGATTACGAAATAATTCTCAAAGAATTTGATGAAAAAATTGGTAACCTTGAAGAATTAGGTAAGAAAAATAATGCTTACCGTAGAGTTAGTTGGACAAATTTATTTTTTAAGAATAAAAAAACGGGAAAGCTTTATTCTGATGAAGACTCATTGATTTATGAGGTTCTTAAAGAGAAGCAGGTTTCTTTCGATCGAATTCTATTTGTTGATATTGCGTGTAGGCATTGTTGCGGGGGAGACTTTAGTTCTCACATTTATGTTCTGACAGATAACGGTGTTTATCGAATTTACCTTGGTAACAATAGCGAGAATGATACTTTAAATTGCTCTGGTGCGCAGGATATTTATGGACGCATCATATCTTTTTCTGAACAACGTGAAAACCGATACAATGTAGCGGATAAGATTATTTATACGTATATCAAAAGACCAAAATGTGAGGAATCGAAACATAGAATAGATAATCCAATTTTAGAAGACGCATTTGTAATTATAAAAATAAATCCCCGCTTTCCTGAAATTTTTAGATTCTACAACCAGGGAATTCCTACAAAATATAAAGACGAATGGGAATTAGCCGAAAGAGAAAAATAGGATTACATTGTACACGTAGAGACAGGTCTGAGACCTGTCTCTACTCCTATTAAGGTATCCTTAATACTAAACCAGTTTAAAATTTTCTTTATTCAAATAATTCTCTTTATATTTTTGATAGTTAGCGGCTGTGCGGGTGATGATCTCACGCTCTTTGTCATTGATGTCACGGATAATTTTCGCTGGTGAGCCCATGACTAAAACTCCCGGTGGGATTTTTTTTCCGGGGGTGACGAGTGAGCCAGCGCCTACGAAGGAGTATTCGCCGAGTTCTACATCGTCCATTATAGTAGCACCCATTCCAACAAAGGAAAAATCTTTTAGAGTCGCCCCGTGAATTGTTACTCGATGCCCGAGCGAAACGTTATTTCCTATATTGACTGGATAGATGTCACGCGCTACATGGATGAGAGACATGTCTTGTATATTGCAGTTGTGACCAATTCGAATATAATTTACATCGCCCCTAATGAGTGTTTGAAACCAGATAGAAGTATTTTCCCCAATCTTCACATCTCCAATTATCTCAGCACTCGGTGCAATAAATGCAGACTTGGCAACCTCAGGACGAATATTATTCAATTCATAAATCATAGAATTTTCCTTTGCATACAATTTGTAAGAATGAATCAGGCTGTAAATCCTATTTGTTGGCATCTCGATACAAAATAGTTTTCTTTTTTTCTCTTGCTCTAATCAATTTTTGAATTTTTCTGGTATACAATCTTATGCAAAGTTATAAATCAAAATCGCAATTAGCCGATCCAGTAGATTTTATCAAGAGAATTGTAATTCGAATTTCTGTCTCGTTGGTATTGGCTTTGATAATAGCCTATACTCTAAAATTTTTTTTTCTTTTTCCATACACCATTGCAAATGATTTTATGGCGCCTGAATTTAAAAAAGGATCTCGAGTTTATATGACCTATTTATTCCAAAAGGATAAATTGCTAATAGGAGATGTTGTTTTGGTCAAATTGAATTCTGATGCAAGTGTTCTTCTTGCGAGAGTAGTTGGAAGAAAAGGAGATAGGGTTTCCATAAAAAATAAAAAAGTATTTCGAAATGGAAATCAGATCGTAGAGGGAGGAAGCGTTCAATACACGGATAAACGTTCTGCGTTTGCAGCTTCGTTTTCTAGGAGAGACAATTTTGACGAAGTAATAGTAAAAGAAAAAGCCTATTTTTTACTTGCTGATAATAGAGATGAAGCAGTTGATTCAAGAGAACTCGGTCTAATTTCGCAAGATTCTATTCTAGGAAAAGTTCTATTTTAGAACTTGCTTTTATTAGAATGATTTAAAAAAATACCATTAGCATTAATTAAAACTTTTTACTAGGCATAATTATGAATTTTAAACCAGAAGATGTTTTACTAGTTTTTCAAAAATCTATCCAAGACTGGCATATCAATTCAGCACCAGCGAATAATCCTTATGACAAGGATTCAATGGATTTTATTTTATATTCTAAAAATCATATCGATACAATCCAATGGCATGTAGAAGACGAGATTCGTAGGGCAGATATTCCTGATTCTGATATAGCAACTCTCAAAAGAAGAATTGATGCACTCAATCAAGAAAGAACAAATCTCGTTGAAGTTCTAGATGATTATTTTTTAAACCTATATAAATCGGTTACGGTAAAACCGAGTGCTCGAATGAATTCCGAAACTCCTGCCTGGCTCATTGATAGGATGAGCATTTTAGAATTAAAAATCTATCATATGAAAGAACAGACAGAAAGAAAAGATGCAGATGAAAAACACAAAAGCAAATGTCAGACTAAGTTAGATATTTTACTTGATCAAAGAAAAGATATGTCAAATTGTTTGCTAGAGCTTTTAGATGATTTGAACAGCGGGCAGAAATACATGAAAGTCTACAGGCAAATGAAAATGTACAATGATAAAAATCTAAATCCTTCTTTGTACGTGAACGAAAAAAAATAAGATGAATTTACTTGTAATGCGCTTTTCGGCTATGGGAGATGTTGCACTGTTAGCCCCTGCTCTCATTGCGATTGCTGCCAATTATCCGAATGTCCAGATAACTCTTGTTACCCGAGGGAATTTTACACCATTTTTTTATAATATGCCTAATGTGAATGTAATAGGAATTAACCTCAAAAAATACAAAGGCATCATTGGAATCTGGAAATTTTATAAAGAACTCGAAAAGCTTGGTCCTTACGATAAGATAATTGATCTTCATTCTAGCTTACGAAGTTATGCGTTTTCTTTTATTTATAAATTTAGAAGAATTCCAACTTTCACGATCAATAAAGGTAGAAAAGAAAAGAAAGAACAAATTAGGCAAAAAAATAAGATTCTAAAAAATCTTCCTCATACGGTAGATAGATATTTAAAGGTTTTTGAACATGCTGGGTTTCCTGCTGTTACGCGTAGAGGTCCCTGGATAAATGTAGATCCCGATTCTAAAATCTATGCACAGGATTTTTTTAAAAGAATGGGATTTAAAAAGAAAGAATCTCTCTGGGTAGGTTTCGCACCATTTGCTGGTCATGAATTAAAAGAATGGCCGATGTATAAATCAATTTTACTGGTGAAAAAAATTCAAGCGGAGTTTAATGCCTGTATATTTCTATTCGGCTCTACTGAAGAGCGCAAAAAACTAAAAGTCATTCAAGGTGATTTAGAAAATTGCTTTATTGTTTCCGGGGATAAGATGGGTATCCGCGGGGAGCTTGGTATCATGGAAAAATTGGATTTGATGATAGGAATGGATTCTTCCAATATTCACTTAATGGCATTGTTAAAAAAACCTGTGATCGGAATTTTTGGAACTACCCATCCGTTTTCAGGATTTGGTCCTTATGGACAAGAAGATTCAGGAGTTTTACAAATTGAAAATCTTCCCTGTAGACCTTGTAGTATTTATGGAAATACAACCTGTTACAGAAAAGACTTTGCTTGTATGGAGATGATTGATCCAGCGGACGTAATCAAACGTATCCGCTTTATTCTGAATGTCAATACTCTCTGGTAGGTTACTACATAAACAAGTTCAATAAATGATCTTTCTTTTCTTTATCTTTATGTAGTATAATCACTCTCTCGTAAACATCTTCCATTTTTAAAACACATCCATTGAGTTCGTGCTCTAAAGCAATTTTCATTGAGGCTTCTGAGAAGCGTTTGTATTTTTCGGCATCAGTCAAAATCTCAATACATCTATCTGCAATTTCAATAGAGTTAAATGGCTCTGCGCAATAACCATTTTTATCATCTTTAATTAATTCAGGAATTGCAAATGATTTTACGCCAACTGCTGGTAAGCCACATGCAATGGATTCAAGAATTACAAGTCCCTGCGTTTCCATTGTAGATGCTGTTAGGAATAAATCATACTGAGGGTAAACTTCATGCAGTTTAGAATTATCAATGAACCCAGCAAATAGGATTTTATCTACCAAGTTCAACTTTTCTGCCTGATGCTTTAGTGTAGCGATTGCAGGTCCTTCTCCAATGATAGTGAGTGTAGCTGTTGGCAGCTTCTCTAAAATTAATTTAAAGGAATTAATAATTACATCACAGTTTTTTTCGTAGGAAATTCTTCCTACATGCAGCAACTTAGGATTAGCCGGCAGTTCACGCACATTTCCTTTGAATCTGGAAAGATCCATTCCATTAGAGACAACTGTTATTGGTTTTTGGATTTCGTATTCAAGTAATTGTTCTCTGAGTAGATTGGATGGTGATATGATTAAATCACATCTATCATAGAGATTATTGCAAAGTTTTAAAATAATTTTTTTTCTGATGTTGAAGTTGTCCCATTTTTGAACTTTCACTAAGTCTTTTAATTTTAGTTCTTTATCGAATCTATTGATCTTCATAAAAAGTTTATCCAATTTTAGAAGTCTATAAAAAGATACATATGTATTTTGTTCAGCCATGAGCGTATGATAAGTACCGATTGTAGGTATACCGTATTTCTCCGCCGCGCTTATCGCATACTGACCAAGTAAGCCTGGGGTATGAATGTGAATTATATCTGGCTTAAAATCTTTAATCAGTCTTTTGATTTTATCAGGGTTAGGAAGAACTACTTTGATATCAGGGTAGCTTGGCAGATAACCGCATGTAAACCTCTCAACGGAAATTTTGTCATTCATTCTTGCAAAATCCCCATCTCCATACTTGGGACAGGCAATTAAAAATTCATGTCCTCTATCTGAAAGCAATTCAGAAAAATTCTTAATGGATAATGCTACTCCATCGACTTTTGGTAAAAACGTATCAGAAAAATACATTACTCGCATAGCTACTCAGGCTCCTTTTAACCTCAATGAAGACACCTTTTCTTTTTCTAACTAAATCACAATCAAAAACTAAGAAATCATTTTAGGCTTTAAGTTTTTTTCTAAGACTAAATTCAATTCTTTAAAATCAATTGGCTTTGATATAAAATCAGAAAAAGCAACTCCAAGGGCTTGGTCCTTACTTTCACTGAAAACATCGGCAGACATTACAACGGTTGGAATAGTATTCAGATATGGATTAGCTAGAAGTTCTTTTCTTACTTCGATTCCACTCATCTCTGGCATATGAATATCGAGTAAAATAATTTCTGGCTTTATTTCCATTGCCAAAGCCAATCCTTTTCGACCTGTATTTGCATAGTAGCTTTCTAAGCCTATTTTTTTAAGATGAAATTTTAGAATTTCATAATTCATTTGATTATCATCAATGACTAGAACCTTATAGGGCTTATCAAATTTGAATTTAACTTTTTTTTCTATAAGATTGTCGCTTAATGCTGCTCTCTTAAGTGGCAAACTTACTGTAAAGCAAGTGCCAATATCGAGTTCGCTTTCAACAGAAATATTTCCACCCATTAGCCCCGTCATTTTTTTTACGATACTCAATCCAAGACCTGTTCCCCCAAATTTTCCCATGATTGTTTTATCTGATTGCTCAAAAGCTTCGAATACAGTAGACTGCCTCTCTTTTGGAATTCCGATACCTTCATCTCTTACTTTGAATTCAATCAAGTTTTTGTTTTTTTGGGCTTCAATGGTTACACTCTTATTCGTTGGTGTAAACTTAATCGCATTACCACATAGATTCATCAAAATTTGGTTTAATTTTGTTCTATCTATCAAGATAAATTCAGGAAGTTCCGGATCAATTTTATAATAAATTGTAATTTTTTTATTTTCCGCAAGCGAGCTATTAATGCTATAAATACCCTGTAGCAAGATTTTTAAGTTCACGTCTTCTTCGTTTACTTCCATTTTGCCAGCTTCAATTTTAGAAAGATCTAATATATTATTAATTAGCTCTGCCAGGTTTTTTCCACTGAGTGAAATTCCGTTCAAGTGGTTTTTGATATTTAAAGGCAAATGATCATATTCCTCTCCTTGCTCTATTATTTGAGTAAAACCGATGATTGCGTTCAGTGGAGTTCTTATATCATGACTCATATTAGCTAAGAATTGAGTTTTCGCTTTATTAGCCTCGTCTGCTAGAGCTTTTGCCCCGCCTAATTCAAAATTAGCCTCAACTAGCTTGGAATTCATTTCGAGAATTTTACTTACATTCATTTTATGAAATTTTTCTAACTCTTCCGCCATAAAATTAAAGGCTAGGACGAGATCGTCAATTTCATCCATTCCTTTAATTTTCCCTTCTTCGATTCTGACTGCAAAATTTTCACTGGAAAATTCTTTTATTGCACTTGAAATTTTCTCGAATCTTTTCTTTTCGAAACGAGACACAATAAAAGAAAGTAAAAGGATTACCGGTATTATGAAAAAGAAAATCTTCCAGGCATATTTTTCTATTTTATTTAATTCGTAAAATACAAATTTATTTTCATTTCC
>JANYCR010000384.1 GCA_025360185.1 Leptospiraceae bacterium
CTCCAAATTCAGTTCCACCGAGGAGTGGTATCATGCTGGTAAATACACGTTTAACGCTACCTGGATAGGCAGACTTTCTGTAAGTTTCAGAAGCGAACTCTTCCCAAATATGACCTTCATTGTGGTTATCATGTAGAGCACGACACATATTCGTTCCTACAATATTGAAAGGAGTTCTTTCGTCGTTTCCTAACCAATCTTGACCAAAGATTCCATTTTCCGCAAATTGTTTTGGACGAAGCTTACCTTTATCGTCTTTCACTAAATACTTAGCAATGAACTCGGGATCTTTGCGTTTTGCTTCGCTATATTCTGTTTCCCAATAATCTTCTTTTCCGAATACATGACCTTCATAGAATTTTGCGAGCGCGTTTTTATCGCTTCTCACATTTTCAGGAGCTACTTTAGAGCTATGGCAACTAGCACATTCTTTGGCATAAATTTCTCTACCCTTTGGAACTAACGTTGTATCTACAAAGACTTTTCCATCCGTTCCATCTTTGTCCTTAGCCGCCATTAGGTAAGTAGGACCACCAGTGATTAAGAACGCAGCAAGATCATCCATCTTTGCGTCAGCATAATTCCATGCATCACACTTAGCAGCACACTGCATTATTCTCATTGGGCTTTGTTTAGTTCCACGCCCTATGAGTTGACCTGGGTAAGCAAAATTTGGAGTCCAGCATTCTTCTGTACACATTCCAATATTTACGTAAACGCGGATTAATGCTAAATGTTCTCCAACAGAATCTTCGCCGCCTTTCAATACGTGACGGGATTTTGCCTTTGTAGTTTGTCCTGTGACTGGGTCTTTGATGTCATGGTCAAATAAGCGTTTGTTAAAAAAGTCCATGATATTATTTTGTGTTCCAGGATTGTGTTGCCAATCGTTTGCAACTAGAGATGTATCAATAGTTCCAAGTCGTCCAGCTAGGACTGCTTGGTTTGTGAGGTGAGTTTCAGGAACTCCATGAAAGAATGCCAATGGTTGTCTAACATGTTGATTTCCAATCGTTGCAGTTAAATTGTTCCATTTTGGTTCATTAGGGTTTGCAGGAGGATTGGTTGGATCAAAACCTACGTGGCACTGAACACAAGGGTGACCTATCACATAACGTTTATTTTCTTTCACTTCTGTTTCGCTATAAGGAGCTGTTTGCGGATTATATACAATTTTTCCTTCCTTGTCTTTAACAGGGTCAGTATAGTATTTACGATAACCTAAAACGCCGGAAGAGTGAGGGTCCTGGCATTTATCATACCAATTGGTAGAAGCATCGCCTTCCACGCAATCCGGGTCATTGATCATTCCCCATTTGCTAAATCTTTCTTTACGGGTTCTTGTATCTAACCAAGGATAATACATATTTTCCTTTCCGGTTACTCTAGACTGGAGTAGATAGTTTTCATCCTGATTCCCAAAGGTTCCTTTGAACCAAACATCGCGACCACGACGAGCTTGATCACGCATTTGTTTTGCTTTTGCTGGATCTTTTGCTTCTACGTCTTTAAAAAGTCCCATCACATAACGACATCCTTCTGCATCATAGCCAGTAGGTTGTGGTTTATCGCATGGTGGTGGCTCATACTGAGGAATTGGGACTATATCCCAAGTAACTGCATTACCACGTTTATGGGTATCTGGGGATGTTCCATCTTTCCAGACTTTTTTTGCGGCGAGTGTATTATAAAAATTTTTATCAAACCATTCGGCTCTTTTCTTCCAATAAGGAGTTCCTTGGTAGACGCCTGTGCCGAGATTTTTTTCGACTAGATGTGCAATAGAAACACTGCGGTTAGTAGAACGATATGGTTCATCTGAAACAGGGATACTTCCATTTGGAATATCATAAGCGGTAAGTTGTGGAACTTCCGGAACTTTTATTTCAGCCGGAACAGGTGGAATTTCAGGTGGTGCGGGTGGTAATGTAGCAAAGTGGAAAACGATTACAAGACCAAGAGTGGAAGCTGCCCCTATACCCCATTTTTTTTTATTCATATTGAATCCTCAAATTATTTTTTTGAAAAAAACTGTGATTTTTGTTATTTTTTAAAAAGAAAAAACCCTATTCATCCTAAAAAAAATTAAATAGGAGGAAATAAGGATTAACTTTATGATTCCGCATGGAATCATAAAAAATAGTTTTGCAAAAAAAAGTCTAGCTAAAAAGCCAAGAATGAGTAAAAAAAATAAATCCTCGGCAGGTTCAGAACAACATGCGTGACCTGCTCCTGGCCGTGGCCGCCATTGGCGTGGCCGTAATCGTGCTCC
>JANYCR010000428.1 GCA_025360185.1 Leptospiraceae bacterium
CCAGCGCTGAAGATGGGGTACACCTAACGGTGGGTTCGCTACCGCGGGCTATTGATTCTATTAATTCATTAGATTTATCTAATATTATTAACTTAAGAAAATATTCCATAGTTTTACTCTTTTGCGTAAGGTGAGTTAATAATTTCTGAATAGTCTAAAATAAGATGATACCTTTAAATATTAAAAAATATATTGCATCTGTATATCTATTCGCTGTTATGCTAATATCAAATTTATCTTGCTCGTCGTCCCCATCACGAATGATTGAACCTGAAAAAAAACAAAGTATAGATCCAAGTATATCCCAAATGTATCTAGATCAACTTTCTTGCTCTGATTCGATTGCAAAATGTCACTCTGGATGTTTAAAAATGCATCCTCCTAAGAAATATGTAACTGCTAAAAGGAGAGTCCTCTGTGAAGAAGAATGTTACCAAAATCTAAAACGTGAATATGGATGCGTTTTTTATCAATCCACTTCTTTCCGATAATAAGAACATACATGAAACTAAAATTTTTAAAATTGAAATTTGGAATAAAGCTATTATTTGAAAAACTTTTCAAAAAAAGCAAACTCTATATTGAGAGTGGAACGTCTGTTATCCCACTAAAAACTTTGCGAAGAAAAACTTATCAGGTTGGAAGGGGAGTTGATTCATCTAGAGAGATTGCATTAAATTCACTCGAACTAAGTCGCGTCCATGCAACGGTAGAAAAACATAGACTAGATTATTTTCTGATAGATAACTTCTCTAAGAATGGAACTTTTTTGAATGGAGAGAGGCTAGCACCGGGTATCCCCTACATACTCATACACAATGATAATATTGAAATGGGAGATGTTTGTATTAAATATGTAAGGGAATAAATGCTACATATATCTTTTTTTAATATCTCGTATTTGAGTTATATCGGTAGTTAAAACACGGAGACGTTTTACTAAAAAGAAACCTAATTCTTTATAAAACTTTAATTCCATATCTTTACTTGCACTTAAGATTTCAGTCAAATCTTTGTAGGTTAATTCCAGAAGTTCTGTTTTCTCTATTGCTTCAACACTGGCAGAACGCTTCTCGCCGTCTAAGAATGGGAATTCTCCTAAATGTTGTCCAGCGGCAACCGTTGTTAGCTTCACATCGTCGCCTTCTTTAGAATTTGTTGTTACCTTTAATGTTCCATATCTTACCACGTACATAGAAGTTGCAACACTTCCTTCACTAAATAAAATGCTATGAATATTTAAGTCTACTTTTTTAATCTTAGCGGCTAATAGAGAAAGTTCTTTTTCGTTGAACTTAGAAAAGAGGTAAATTGTTTTGAGAATATCTTCAGTTCTTTCCATAATTGATTTTAATACTCCGGAGTTTTTTTCTATTCCACATATTTATTAAACTGTATAGTTTTAGTATATCAAATTTCCGAAAATTCAATCATGAGTTTTTATTTTTTCTATGTCTCATAATGTTTGCTGCGTTTTGGGAATATTGTAAAAAATATTTAGCTATTTGTAAAAAAATTCTTGCATTAAATTTTATCTTAAATATGATTTGGTGCCTAAAAAAAATACGAGGTCAACATAATATGCTATACATTGCTAATTTAACATCCATCATTCTATTTGTTTTTACCATTTCATTCTTAGTAGCGGAGCCTTGGAGCAAGCCGGAAAAAAAAGATTTAAGAGTCGATTCTAGACAAACAGCAAAATTGGCTAAAAATAATTATAGATAATTTTTATTTTTCCTTATATCCAATGATATTATCTTTCCCAGAATTTTTCACTCGGTATAAGGCAATATCTGCATTATTATATAGATCTTCTGGAGTTTCCCCGTGAATTGGAAATTCAGAAATCCCACCGCTCACTGATATTGTCGTTTTTATTTTTTCAATTGAATTTATTTTCAATTGTTCGCTGAATCGTTTACATGCTATTATTGAAGAATTGGTATCGACCTCCGGTAAAATTACAGTAAACTCTTCGCCTCCGAATCTACAAATCGTATCTTCTTGTCTAAACGAATCTCTAAGTGTTAAGCCAATTATTCGCAACACCTCGTCTCCAACAGTATGACCATATTTGTCATTAAACAATTTAAAATCATCTACATCGAAAACAAATAAACATAGCGGTCGATTATACCTTTTAGCTCGTTTTAACTCCCGTTTAATTGCTAAATTAAAATATCGTCGATTATATACGGCGGTTAGTTCATCGATAACTGAGTTCTTAACTACCGAATCAAATAAATTTAGCTCGATGATTTTTGGATTTTTTATTACACGGTTGTTTTCTAGAATATGATCTAAAAGTGCGACTCTGAAACTTACATTCCTGCCCATTTTATTGCACATCTCGACGCGATGATTATAAATTTCTTTCCAGAACTCAGAAGCTTCCTCTTCGGTAAGTTCCAAGTTTGCGATTACATAAAATAAATCAGAAAAAAAACCAGCAGTAGAATTTTTA
>JANYCR010000430.1 GCA_025360185.1 Leptospiraceae bacterium
GTGGGATTGGGATGCGGGCGGTAAAAAGGGAAATAGGTTTCCGTGTGTTCATTCCTTTGAAAGAAAGACCAAGTAATCGCACGGAAAGGCGGCATCGGACGGATGTTGAGATGAATCCGTTGAGATAAGCTATATCGTGAAAATAGATATGAATACCAAACGGGCGGGCGCATCCCAATCAGGGCAAGCATCGTCTTTGGGGGGATAATTCAGATTGCATGTTTCAAGTGAGTTTAGCGTGACTTGACTTATCGTCCTTCGCGTGTTAACCCCAAATAACGTTTAATCTTCTTAGATCGGCGGGAAAGACGATGCATATGGTCACATGGCGTCTAACGTTAAGAGTATCCGACGTGACTTTGAAACTCGAAAGTGCGGTAGCACCTTTTGAGTTTCAAAGTCATGTCTCCAAGCCGACCAATTACTAGCCAGTCCCGTGACTGAGTGTAGGGCGCAAAACTTGCATTATTCTCTTGCAAGTTTTGTGACCGGAACGAAGGCACTGGACTTGCGTAAGTTTAATAAATATACTACAAGATGTGGCTAATACAACTAAGTCGGCTTGGAGCAAGGAGGTGAACAGCTTCCGACATAGTTCACCTCCGTAGTGGATACTCGCAGTTAGACGAAGTTCCAGCCCTGTCTAAGATAGAACCCTTATTACAAATTATTTATTTCGCTAGCAAGAAGTCCGGTATACTTGATAATTTTTTCAAGTGCAACACCATCATTTTTCATTTCCTTTGCAATTTGAATTTTTTCTTGTTCTATTCCTTTTTGTTCTGCTCTTCTTTCGGCTAATTCTACTTTGCCTCTTTCATCTTGTTCTCTCATTAGGAAATAATCATAACTATCTAATTCATCTTTCGTCCAATTATGTTTATCGGATTCAGAGTAAGCTTCTTTCAATCCTTCATCATTAACGTCGGGAGGAATTACATCTAAGTTCTCTGCATTCTTAATAAAATAAATCCATTTATCTGTCAGAGTCTTACACTCCTTTAAGTCCTTTTTGAATTTAGGTAACTCAATAAAATTAAAGTTAATATCTTTTAATTCATTTTTCTTAGTTTCCATATTCAAAATTAGATGACGGGTTAAATAGTTGTTACCTTCAAAATATTCAAATTCTAAGATGCCTACCAAAACTACAGGAGTAAGTTTAGAATAATCGTCACCTTTCTCTATTTGTGAAGAATATTCCTTTGAAACATAATACTGGATTCTTTTATCAAAACTGACAACCTCACTAAGTTGCATTTCTACTATATAAGTAGTTCCAGATTGGTCTTTTACATTTACATCAATTATAGAAGATTTGAGTCCAGCGACTCTTGGAAGTTGAAAAGTATTACGAAAATCTAATTCAATAATCTTTCTGTTTCCCTCCAAATTCAATACTGAATTTAAAAAGGAAATTAGGATTACTTTTTTAGCTTCATTTCCAAAGATTTTTCGGAATGCTACATCATTTTTAGGGTCAGCAAATTTCATAACAATACTGTTTGCTTATGTCAAGAAAATGTCAAGTGGATTTAACTCTAATCAAATCTGTTTTTACTTAAAACCACACAATGTTTTTTAGAAGAACATTGTGTGGCAAATTGACAGGAAACCAAAAACAATTCAAAAGAGTAAGAACCTACAATAAAGAAGTAAGAGTCAAAAGCGCATATTAATCATATACCGCTATTCTTCTCGACTCTATTTAGGCTTCACTTTCTGATTTATGAGTGGAAACACATTGTTTGCCTTAAAAGTATTAAGGCAAATATTTTAACTTCTTCTTAACTCACCTAAGGTCAAGTCATTATCTGCTAACTTTCCGTCTTTATCGAGAATTTGTATTTTTACTCCCATCTTCTCTTTAAATTTTTTTTCGACATCACCAACCTTTTCTGACAATTTCATTTTCACATCTTCACCCATGCCTTTAAAATCATCCGGCTTTGTTGAGGCTAAAGTAACATCATCTTTTGCTTTAGAATTACTATTCTTGATGTAAACAGAAACATCAATGCCTAGTTCTTCTTTTATTGCTGCACGAAAATTTTTAACAAGCATTTTAGGGTGACAGGAAAATTCACCGCCCTTAAAACGGTCTGTAAAAGAATCTAATATTCCCATAATTGAAACCTGCCTCTTTTACTTTTTTAATAATGAAGCTAATGTTGCGTCATTATCCGCTAATTTCCCGTCTTTGGATTCAACTTGTATTTTGATTCCATAATTATCAAGAAAAGCCTGTTCTACTGTCTTTACTTTTGTGTTACCACTAAACTCTATATCTCCACCTTTAGTTCCAGGCTCAATTAGTTCTTTAAGTGCCACATCTGGAGCAAATTTTGCTCCTTTGTAAACTCTGATTCCTATACCAAATTCTTTTTTGAATTCTTCTTGTAACCCTGATACTTTTTTTCTTAAATCAATTTTCATTCTAAACGCTCTCCTTAGTTGATTCCATGCCTACTTTTGCTAATATTTGGGCTGGAATTTCGTCTAACGTTAAGAGTATCCGACGTGACTTTTAAACTCGAAAGTGCAGTAGCACCTTTTGAGTTTAAAAGTCATGTCTCCGAGCCACGAACTACTAGCAAGTCCTGTGACTGAACGGATGGCACGCAAACTTGCTCTTTTCTGCAAGTTTCGTGACAGTAGTGAAGGCACTGGACTTGCATTAGTCTGACAAATATACTAAAAATTTTCACTTCTACTACTAAGCGGCTCGGAGCAAGAAGCCACATCTTCTCGTGGCTTCGCAGTGGATACTCTTTGTTAGCTGGCGTTTTATATTTAAAATTAATAATTATTCTGAACAACACTTACTATATCATCAACATATTTTTCTTTTTTTATTGTTCTTTGATTAGGATGATAAGAATGAATATATAAACGGTTATTATTTTTAAGCCACCATGCAGACGATGTTTCTTTATTAAAATTATCAGCTTTTAATTTTAAATCATCAAAGAAAAATTGTAAAGTATTTCCTCCAATAACGATATCTGGATTTATTAAATCAATTTGTTTTACCAAAATATCTTTAAATTCTAAATAATATTCTGATATTTCATCCATATTACTCGTTGTTGATCCAGGAAATTTCTTAACATTAATATAAGAAATATATTTCATTGAGTTACCTACATTTGCATCTTCTGATATATATGGAATATCACTATATTTTTTAAAACCATTTAATATTGAGTAAGAAACATATGCCATAATTGCATAGCTACCTTTATTAGAATGCCATCCTTCATTTAATAAATTTTTAACAAGATCCCAACCACCTCCAGATTGACCATTTTCCAGTTTCTCCCATGGTTCTTTTAAAATCCAAAGTATTTTAGGTTTGCCATTTAAAAATAATTCTTCATTTACTACACCATCAAAAATTGGCTCATGAAATTTATTTAATTCTTGTGCTCTTTCTGTAATTTCATTGTTTATTTCAATTTGCTTTAAATGTAATTCATCTGATGTTATCATAAATAATATCCTTTAATTATTTTTTTCTTGTAGTTATCATTTTAAAATGCCAGCTAACGTTAAGAGTATCCGACGTGACTTTGAAACTCGAAAGTGCGGTAGCACCTTTTGAGTTTCAAAGTCATGTCTCCAAGCCGTACTACTACTAGCAAGTCCCGTGACTGAGTGTAGGGCGCAAAACTTGCATTATCTTCTCTGCAAGTTTTGTGACCGGAACGAAGGCACTGGACTTGCACACGTTCAACAAAAATACTACAAAGTTTGACTAATACAATTAAGCCGGCTTGGAGCGAGAGAGTGGACAGCTTCCCATATAGTCCACTCTCGAAGTGGATACTCGCAGTTAGTTGCCGTTCTTAGATGCTAACAGGAACTTTTTCGAGTATAGGATTATTTTCTTTCTTTTCCTTTTTCTCTCTGCTACTACGAATTGTAACTGACTCTCTATATTCTCTTGCTTCGGCTAATTTTGTTAGTTCTATACTTGCATTATACTTTCTTACAATACGCTCAATTTCTTCAATACTGACATTAAAAAATTCCTTTCTATCATTTACTAAATTTACTTTATGAAAGTCAAATTCTTTATGAAGTATGTTTTCTAATTCTGGCGCATTTTCTGAATATATAATTGCATGAACATCAAATTCAAAAGGCACAGAGGCATCACCTAATTCTTTTACTCTATCCATTGGCTCTAAACGTCTAGTCATTCCTATTTTAAAAATATTTTCTCCAAATGAACCTACATTAGATATTACATATACATGACCCGCCTTCGTTTGCTGTGCCATAGAAAGTGCTCTCTGTTTAAGTTGTCTTGACTCTTCTAATTCTTTTTGTAATTGAATCATTTTTTCTTGTAATTTTGTTAACTGGTCGCCTGTAGCCTTATCCATTTCTTTTCGCGCTTGTTCTAGCGCTTTGTTAAATCTTTTTTCTTCATCTTCTGATTCCTTTAAAGCTTTTTCGATTTCTTTTTGAGCACGTTCTTCTTCTCTTATCTGTTCCTGTATTCTCTTCTGCTCTTCTTTTTCCAAGCGAAGTTTATCTTGATATTCAAATGTTAGTCTAAGCTCATCTTTTTTTAATTTTAAATAGTCATCCGTGATTTTTATAGAATGCGTTTCTCCTAATTTATTTATAGCTTCAAAGGCTTTTAGCATACGCTCTTCCATTTTCTGAATATTATTCCAACGAACATCTGCAACTAGAGAATCACATTCACCGTTAAACGCTCTCAACATTAATTTCATGTAATGCTTTGTTTGCTTTTTTCCTTCAGCTACGCTACCATTTACTGTCCATGTTGTACTACCCCTAGCAGCGCCTTCATCTTTAATTAATTCTTTCTCTTTTTCTTTTACTTCCAAAAGAGCTATTTTATACTTTTCCGAAGTGTCGAAATCGAAATGCGGTTTATACAATCCAAAACTCATCGTTTCTTGTTGTTCTTCATATATACTAATTTCATTTACTAAATTTTCAAAAAGAACTCTTTTATTTGAATAATCAGCCCGTAAATCTGAAATTTGTTTTTCTAGGTTCAATACATTTCCATTTTTTTCAGCGATAATCTGTTCACTTTCTTTTCTGAGTTTTTCTTTGTATTCCTCAAGGTCGATTATGTCTTTGTATTTAGCTTGTAATTGGTTATACTCTTTTGTTTTCTTATTTAATTTTAAAAAAATAAAAACAATACCTGCAATTAAAAGTAAAATTATTAATATCTCCATATTTCCTCTCCTGTTTTTTGAATTTCATCTAAGAATGGCAACTAACGTTAAGCGTATCTGACGTGACTTTTAAACTCGAAAGTGCGGTAGCACCTTTTGAGTTTAAAAGTCATGTCTCCGAGTCGTCGGTATACTAGCAAGTCCTGTGACTAATCTTCACTAGGCGCAGGACTTGCTTAAGTCCGACAAAAAAACACTAAAGTTCAGCTATGACAACCATATAGACTCGGAGCAAGAAACACCGCAACTACAAAACTTAGCGGTGTTTC
>JANYCR010000434.1 GCA_025360185.1 Leptospiraceae bacterium
GGGCATAATGGTCGTATTCCGGTAGTACAACTTACTCGTAGAATGTAATTTCTGAGTTATACTTGTCTCGTAAGCGGAATTTACAAAATATCCTCTATGATGCTTCTCATAAGGCAAACCGGGAGTATTCGCAAAGTATTCATAGGCTGGCACATAAGAACCCAAGCCCTCTTTTAAATCCCAAATATTGAAACCTAAAGAAAATCCATCTTTCGAAAGCGCACCTCTTACAAAAAAATCTTTTGCAGAATTATTAAAACCATTCGGTAGTGGTTTCCTAGTTCCAAAAGGATTTTTATCATTGTTAATGGTTCCATATTCAGATGTTTGAACTCTGTCCGGTTCATAATTATTATTAAAATAATTTCCGGGATCAGGTCTACCCTTTCCCCTATCACCGTTTGTATTATAATACCTCCCCGCCATTTGAAAAATCATATCATTCGGTAACTTAAACGCAAAAAGTCCCTCCGGCATATAGGTATTATTCTTTCCGCCTTGCAACCGCACATCGCCCATTAATTTTGCATCTTTTTTAGTGAAAAGGGATTTTCCTTTTCTTGTGATGATGTTAATCAAACCAGCATAAGCGTTTGCCCCGTATAAAGAAGAACCAGGACCGAGGATAATCTCGATTCGTTCCACATCAATTAAAACAGTATCAAACTGCACATGTCTGAGCCAGCCGTTTCCAATATCATTTTGAATGATTCCATTTTCCATGAGAAGAATCTGTGTTTGCCCCACGTCAGAAATCCCGCGTAAGCTTAAATCAGTTGGGTATTCACCTGAATCATTGAAAGAAGCAAAATCAAAACCCGGTACATCTTGCAAAAGCTCGGTTAATGTTCTGTAGCCTCTTTCGTGAATCGTATCGCAGCTAAATACGATTACTTTCGACGGAGCATCAGAAATCTTCTGGCTTGTTCTAGATGCAGTAACAACTTCCTCTTCGCCGAATTGCTTTAAAATTTCTTTCGATTTCTGCGTCTTATCCTCTTTCGCAATCGAAACATTAATTTCCTTACCTATTGGTCTCGAAAGCAAATGGTCATAGATATTTTCTCGAATCTCTGTCTTGGATGGATTTGCTAAAACCGAAAAAGAAACAGCCTCCGCAAGACTTTGGATTACTTTTTCTTCATCTTCCTTGTATTTGTCTTCTATATCCTTGAAACCTTCTCCAAGGGAATCTGCGATATCGTTCGAGTAGCGAACAACATCTACCAAGTTTCCAGTTTTTGGGTCATACAATAGAGCATAGACAGTCAAAATTTTCTTTTCTTTTTTTCTCTGGTAATAGCCTTCAATATAATAAAGCGAACCTGTATCCCTCGCGAGCTTCAAGTTGGTCTCGCGTATATCGTTTCTTTGTTCAACTCGAAATCCTCTAGACTCGAAAGTATTTATGAGAGAAAGTTGGAGCTTATCTTGAGTATTGGTATCCGTTTCTGTTTTATGTGGATTAAAACTTCCTAATAAAATTTTCTTTTCAATATCTTTCGAAAATATTGTTCCGAACGAAATGAAAAATCCAAATATAAACAAAAGACTTAATTTCATATACGAAAATTTAAAGATTTTACTTTACCTTTTCAAGGAAACTATTTATATATTCTAATACGTCAAGGTTAAAATTAAACGTGAAAAAACAAAATCTAAGTGTTTTCCTTTAGCCGCAGTACAACAACTTATCATTCAAATATAACTATTGTTTACACGGGAAAATGAAAGCTAAATAATTATGAACTTACTAAAAATATTCTGCCTACTACTCATTCTAATCACTACCCCAGAAATTTTTTCCGAAGAGGAGCCAATCGAAATTCTTCTCTCTTCGAATAACAGTATTTATCTGAGCACACTACAAAGTATTCAATCGACTTCCAAAAAAAAACTAAATCTAAATTTCACAACAAGCATGAATGAGTCAGAACTCAAAGATTTTTTTTCTTCTCTCGAAAAAAAACGGGTTCCACTTATAATCACTTTGGGTCAACAAGCAAGCTTACTTGCAAAAGAGAATCTAACGACCGTTCCAATTCTGTATTCCCTTATCAATTCTCCGCGTGCGGTCGGTTTTAACTATAAATCAAATACTTGTGGAATTCATATTGATGTTCCAATACAAGATTTTTTTCGAGCTTTAAAAGATATTAAACCAGAAGCCAAAAACATTGCTGCTTTTTATAGTAACAGTACGGGAGAACTCCTTGTGAATGAAGCGGATTACAGTGATTCTCTACATGGAATTATTTTTCAAAAAATTAAAATAGATACTAAGAATGATTTTTCTGAAAAATTATATCCTTTGAAAAATAAGATAGATGCTTTTTATATAGTCCCGGACGCAATCTATACACAAGAAAATTTTGAAACTTTATCCAAGTTTGCAAAAGAAAATAAAATTATTCTAATGACTCAGATTCCATTTATTGTGAATGTAGGGACAACCTTTAGCATAACACCGTATTATGCGCGAGTAGGTACCTTTATTGGAGAATTAGTAAATGAGGTTTTATCCGGAAAATCAGAATGTAAAAATGGGTATGCAAATGCAGTAAAAGAATTTTCCCTCAGTCTAAATAAATCCTATTCAGAAGAGTCAGGCATTACACTCCCTGCCAATATTTTAAAGCGAGCGGAAAATAGCCGTTTACTCATAGAAGGCATCCATTTTTACGAACGGGGAAATTTAGATGTAAGTAATTTAGTAATGCAAAAAATATTAAAGGAAGACCCAACGAACTTTACAGCATTCTATTATAAAAATTTCATTAACCAAAGAATCAATGGTGATAAGATATTAGAATTTTTCTCGCGGGCAAAGGAATATCGAAACACAAAAAATTATAAAAAAGAAAGAGATCAGTACACCCAGATTTTAAATCTACAGGCAGACAATCAAAACGCAAAGCTTGGATTCAAGGAATCTCTTGTTCTAGAAAGTGAATCAGAAAGAGAAGAAGGAGAGCGGCTAGAGGCAAACAGCCAAATCTTTGCAGCCATCCAAAAGTATTTGAACTCAGTAAAAACTCTCGATTCTAGCACAAAATCTAAAACTAACCTGACGCGGCTACGGCAAAAAGAATTGAGAAATATTCCAGTTTATATTCAAAAAGGTAAGGGATTTTACGAAGCTCGAAAATATGGAGAGTCGGAAGAAATGTTCCAGAATATTCTTCTAGTCGAACCGGAGAATAAAAATGCAAAAGAATATTTACGTCTTTCTAAAGAAAAAAAATTAGCGATGTTAAAATACGAAAACTGTATTCGAGAAGCGGATAGAAAGTGTTATCTGCTATGGGAAAAATAAGATCACCGCATGTTTGATTGGTTTAAAAATAGGTTTGTTAGTATTAAAGTTAAAATATCTATTTTGACTTCTTCCATAGCAATCTTTTGCCTTTTCACAATTTCATTTGTATTCTTATATAATAGCAAGATTATCATGCAAAAAAGAACAATCGAAATCTGTAGAAATTTTGCTGAAAATATTTCCAATGTTGCTCGCGAAGACTTAGTATTAGACGCAACTTATGAATCAACAAACTCTGTAGTTGGAGAAATTATTAAAACTGAAATAGAAGGTTTACAGAGCATTTACATAGTAAACGTTTATGGCAGGTTTGTAGTAAATTTTAACAAGACCAAATTGGAGTCATCCGCATCCGAAAATGAAATAGCCTATCTTAAAAATATTAAAGAACTAGATTTGCAAGAAGTTTATCTAAAAGAATCCAAACAAAATGTCCTAAAGATCACCTATCCAATATTTATCAATTATAATGATCAGAACTTAAAAATTGGAGCAGCAATTTTTGAATATGATCGCGATAGAATTTATCAACCTATTTACGAAATGCAAAATAAAATTATATTAATTGGGATAGGGATAACGTTTATTACCCTTATTATAACTATTTATGTTTCTAATTATATCACAAGACCAATTATTTTATTTTCGAAAGGAGTACAGATGTTAGCCTCCGGCGCCTTAGAGCATAAGATCGTAATAAATAGTCACGATGAAGTTGGTTTGCTTTCTGAGAAATTTAATGAGATGAGCAATAACTTACGACAATCCTATGAGCAATTAGAGGAAAAAGTTTTAGAGAGAACGGCAGAATTAAATGCCAGTCTAAATTTAATTCGCAAAGATTTAGCAATCGCAGAAAAAATCCAAAAGACAACTCTCTCCTCAAACTTAAATGAACACAATGAATTAGAAATTGTAGTAAAGTATGTTGCCATGACAGAAGTAGGAGGAGATTTTTATTGCGTAAATAAATTAAGTGACTCAACTAGTAGAATTTTTCTAGCAGACGCGACAGGGCATGGAGTGCAGGCAGCGCTTATCATGATGGCGATACAGGGAATCTATGATAGTATAAAAAACTTCGCGCTTCCTGTAAATGAAGTCCTAGAAATTTTTAATCGAGAATTTAGTCGGCGGTATGGATCTCTAAATACTTTTTTAACCTGTATCATAGTTGATGTGGATACCTCGGATTGCCTTGTCCGATATGCCTCTGCAGGACACCCGGCAGGAATACTCATTAATAGCCAACGGGAATTTTTACTATTATCAAAAACAGGACCGCTGATTGGTGCCAAGCCTAATTGTAAGTATGCGCAAATAGAATATCCGTTTCAAAAACAGGAAAGAATTTATGTTTTTACAGATGGAATTTTTGAAGAATTCTATGAGGAAGAAGAATTTGGAGAAGATAGACTAAATAAAATCCTGATTGAAAACAAAGCCAATACAATCAATGCTTCTATAGATAATGTATTATCCGAATTAAATACTTTTCTTAAAAACACGAGTATGCAAGATGATGTTACAATCTTAGGGATTGGCTACAAAGGTTAATAATAAGTTACCGCTATGAAGAAAAAACCCTGGTTAGATAACGCATGAATCCTTTAAAATTGAAATCTATTTTTAAACATGCCATCAATTTATTTTTTCTAAGCCTTATACTTTTTGCTTGTGCTGTATTTTCTTACTATTTATTCAAAATAAACTCCGATCAGTTCTATAAAAATATTTACGACAAATTATCAATAGCTGCTAACTCGATAGAATATATTTTACCTCCCAATTACCATGAAAGGATTAATGACAAAGACTCTATCAAAAAAGAAGAATATGCGGAGATAAGGGAAACTTTAAATAAATTCACTCACGATGTTCAGATTGAATATGCCTATACGATGATGAAAGTTGACGGCAAATTTTATTTTACCTCTGCAAATAGTAAAGTAAAAGATGTAATTCAAAAAATTGACCCGATCTTCTTTGAAGAATATACAGATGCAACAAATAGCCAGCTAGATACATTAGACATGAATATAAGCAAGCCAAATCTTGTTCATTCGCAAGATAGATGGGGAGATTTTAAAAGCATAATCATACCGAAGAAAACCAAGAACGGCAAAGAATACTTACTGGGTGCAGACATTAGCACCCAGGGGTTTAAAGATAAGATTCGTTTTTTTTTGGTGACATCAATTTTCGTGGGCATTGGACTATTTATTCCATTTGCAATTATAGCGTATGATATATTAAACAAAAAGACGATCTTCAACTATTTTTTTGTAAATAAAAAAAGAAGAAGCATTTACTTTTCATTTCTATTAACATTAATTTTTACTTTCCTTTTTGGCTTTTTTTATTACGATCGAAAGAAAAATCAAATCTATGAATACACTGATACGATCCTCCTTACTGCAGGGCTTTCGGCAAAGAACTTTTTACCAAAAGATTATCATGAAAAATTAGGCACTGTAACAAAATCTAGTTATGACGAAATTAAGAATCGACTAAACGAGTTTACTAAAGAAATTCACTTTGCCTATATTTATACAATGATAGAGAAAGAGGGCAAACTCTATTATACTGCAAGCAATGTTTTAGATGGTGATATCCAGAAGGGAATCGAAACTAATTTTATGCAAGAAGTTACAACCTATCAAGATAGTATCAAAGAAGCACTGCAAACAAATAAAATAGTCTATTTTAATGAATATGGTTCCGCCTGGGGTAGTTTTCGAACAGTTCTCATTCCAATTAAAAGCATAGTAAAAAAAGAATACGTCCTCGCCACTGACATACCAATCCAAGAAATGGAAGCATCTCTCAGAACGGCTTTTCATGAATCACTCCTAGGTGATTTAATTTTCTTTGTATTTAGTTTTTCTGTTACCCTAATACTGACGATTCAAATTTCAGCTAGCGGATTAAGAAAAAGCTGGAAAGATCGAATAAGATTCGTTAGCCTCAAATTTAAGTTGGGCTTTTTTACATCGGCGATAACAGTAATTTGCCTCTCGGTTGTTTCTTATATTTTTCTATACAATAGTAAAATCATTATACAAAACAAAACCATCGAGGTTTGTCGAAATTTTGCAGCGAATATTTCGAATATAGCAAGAGAGGATTTACTCGAAGACACAACTTACAATGCTACTAACTCTATGGTAAATGAAATTTTAAAATCAGATATTGAAGGTCTGATAGATGTTTATATCATTAACGTTTACGGCAAATACGTAGTAGACTTTAATCGCACAAAGGTAAATGAATACGCCCCGGAAACCGTAATTTCCTATATTCAATCAATTAATGCAATAGATTTAATCGAAGAATATTCTATTCAAACAAATAGAAATATTTTAAAAATCACTTACCCGATTTTCATAGATTACAAAGAAAAGCCTATTAAGATTGGGGTAGCAATCTTTGAATATGATAGAGACGTAGTTTACAAACCGATATACGAAATGCAAGCTACAGTAATTCTAGCGGGTGTAATTGCACTTTTCCTCACAATTATACTGACTCTACTTTTCGCTTCTTTCATCACAAAACCACTATTATCCCTTGCCAAGGGAGCGCAGATTATCGCGGCAGGAAATTTAGACCATGAAATTCCGATTAGCACAAATGATGAAGTTGGTGTTCTTTCTCATAGGTTCAATGAAATGAGCTTCAACCTAAAAAAATCCTATGAAGAATTGGAAGAGAAAGTAATCGAACGAACTGCTGACTTAGTAAAATCACAAGCAACGCTTACTACAGTATTATCAAACTCTCCAATTATTTTATTCTCTGCCGATGCAGACGGAATTATTACTCTTTCGGAAGGAAGAAGTCTGAACCTAATAGGAATCGGAAGTGGGCAAGCGGTAGGTGTATCTATATATGAAATGTTCGAGGATAACGAAGAAGTGTTAAACGCGATTAAGAGTGCGCTGAAAGGAGAAACCAAAATTTTAAAAATTAAGCTGGAACAATTTACATTTGAAGTGAATTATTCCCCGCTGTATAATATTGATAATAAAATTGTAGGGCTAATATCATTATACTTCGATGTAACAGAAAATCTCAAGGCACAAGAAATCATTCGCTCCGAAAAAGAAAAATCAGACAAGCTACTATTAAATATCTTACCAGAAAAAATAGCAAACGAGTTAAAGGAAAATGGTTTCGTAAAGCCAGTTCTTTATGAATCAGTAACGGTAATCTTTACTGATTTCAAAGGGTTTACTAAGATAGCAAGCAATATGCTCCCGGAAGACCTGCTTGAAAAACTAGATTTAATCTTCCTACAATTTGATCAAATTTGTGAGCGCAGAAATATAGAAAAGCTAAAAACAATTGGAGACGCTTATATGTGCGCGGGCGGCTTACCAGAGATTAACGCTACTCATCCGATCGACGCCTGTCTTACGGCTATAGAGATGCAAAATTTTATGAATGAAACAAAAACTATCATAGAGCAAATTTCTGGAGAAGAGTTTTGGGATATGCGCCTTGGAATCCATACAGGAACTGTAGTTGCAGGCGTCATAGGCAAAACAAAGTTTGCCTATGATGTGTGGGGTGATGCGGTTAATACTGCATCCCGTATGGAGTCTAACGGTTCCATTAGTAAGATAAATATTTCAGATGCTACTTACCTCCGTGTAAAAGACTTCTTTGAATGCGAATATCGCGGAAAAATAGAAGCCAAGAACAAAGGCATGATAGATATGTATTTTCTGCTTCGAATCAAACCCGAACTCTCTCGTGATGCAACAGGCATTATCCCCAACGAACAATTCTATGAACTTTACCAAAAAATAATCATTTGACAACTGCTCCATTCACAGCTTCACTTTATTATTTTGTAAATCTCTATCTATCAAAATATGAAATGGATCTAGAGAAAAATAGATTGGTTTTTGTTTAGAACGAAGCTTTACTTCAATCGTATTTCCCGAAAAAACTTTGCGCTCTACTACAAGCGGAATTTCCACATTAGTCTTGTCATCAGTTTCAGGGAGTACACCTATTTCGATTGTTTCGTTTTGAATCGAGATTTCTGTTTGCTCTCCTTTTAGATCATACCGAAACTTCTTTAATTCGATTTTCGCTGTGACCAAGTAAGTCCCATCAGCTTGTGTTTCCATGTTCGCAGATAAAACTTTATTATCAAAGACTGTGACATTTTTAAATGCATCTTCAAGGTAATAGCTATTCTCCGCTGGAATTACTTTTTGCAATTCTGCAAGGAGCGGCAGAGTAGTCGGATACGGATTCGTCTTATCTTTATATTGTTCAAAAAAACTTCTGATTCCTTTCGAAATTAATTCATTTCCGACTAACCAGTGTAATCCGTAAAGTATAATTCCACCCTTTTGATAAAGATTCCCGGCATAACGATTATTTGTGCGAAACCAGGGCTTTTCTGGCTCACTCAGTCCCGATCTTGATTTAAGATACTCGTCCATATCGTATTTCGTAAATCGACCTATATTTTCTTTTCCATATTTTTTTTCTACTACAAGTAAAGCATAATACTCCGCTAGAGACTCGGACAGAGCATTAGAGCCTTCCACTGTTGCGGGTAATATCTGATGACCCCACCACTGGTGAGCAATTTCATGAGCTGTCACAAAGTAGATAAAATCTAAATCTCCTTCTTTCATTTTCTGGATAAAACCCATACTTTCTGAATAAGGAATTGTTCCCGGAAAAGACTGAGCGAAAGAGCCATAACGCGGAAATTCTAATACGCGTAGAAAGGAATGCGGGTAAGGTCCAATCTCTTTTGTAAATAAACTAAGAGAATCTTTCATAGACTCCATCATTCTATCAATATTATAAGAATGCGGCTTATGGTAGTATATCTCTAGGTCTACACCATTCCATTTATCCCGCAAGACTTCGTAGCGAGCAGAGACAATATTCGCAAATAAATCTGTTTTTACTTCTGGTTGATAGAGGAAGTAATTTCGATTATCCGCTTTCCAGTTTTTCATTAATTTTCCGGGAGCGATGATTGTTTGATCGCTTGATGTGCTCAGTTGAAATTTCATATCAACTAAATCGGAATCTCTTCTAAACAAAGAGAATTTTTGTGCTTCTTTGTCATCTATCGCCGGATCTTGGAATTTTTCAGGAAGTTCATATTTTTTACGCTTGAATGGATCTCGAATTTCCACAGAGGGGTCATATCCAATGCTCACAAGTAAAACATCTAACGAAACAAAGGTTCCATTCTCCGCTACACTATCAAAAAAATTCATCATAGGAAAGCCTTTCTTAGTGTAGGAGCTATCGAACGTTAGTCTACATTCTTCTGATGGTTTTAAAGGCTCATCTAGCTGATAAATACTTAACTGCAATTCCTTATCTTCGGTCGTCCATTTCCCTGGCTTTGTAAACTGAAAATTTTTAAAATCAATATCATCGTGGTAATTTACGATTATCTCCTATATATCACTACCAGATTTATTTTGTAAAATCATTTCCGAAGTCATATACAACTCTCTTTTCTCAGGAAACAAGTCTGCTTTGGAGTATAATGAAATTACCCTCGGTTGTAAGGTATTTCTATAATGACCATATTTTTTTTCAAAGGCGGCAGAGGTTTTTTCTGAATCCAAAGGATCCTTCATTTTATTTAGAATTCTTGTATTATAGTAAATTACACCGCCAAGCGTAACACTGAGTATTAAAGTTATAAAAGTAAAAATTTTTACTTTCAAATTCCATCTATTACGCGCTTCTATTTTTCTAGCCTTAAAACTATCATCTGTGCCACGATTATAAAACAGATACCCAATCACCGTGAGAAATAGAGAAATAGAAATCCAATAAGATAGCACTGTTACAAATCGAGGGATAAAATGCCCGTATCCGTTCATCTCGGAATAATAGCTACTAGGTAAAATAAATGGCATATAAAGATAATCGAGCCAATTGAATTTACTGAGAGTGACAACGAAAACCAAATAGAGAAATACGATAACTCCATACCCTGCAATTCTATTATTCAAAATAGATTGAATAAAAAAGATAATCAGTATCATATAGAAATAATATCCAACTTCAAAACTAAAAAGAGTATGAAAATAAATCGCGAGATTGACTTCATAATTCCCTTTTAATATTTGAGCGAACACTCCCAAGATAAGACCTATAAAGGATATAGTGAGGATAATAAGGAGTAGAGACGAACATTTTGCGGTATAGATTATAATCGTGGGTGTATTAATGGAATCACTGATCTCATGAATACGATGTTTCTTCTCCCAGTAAATCAATTCAGCAGCATAGAACATAGAAATAAAATAGGCAGACAAAGAAACTGCGCCCAATACTTCACCTGCCACAATATAACTAAGCGGGTGAATATGGAAAGCCATTTGTTTATCTACCTGATAGAGAGAGAAGGCTAATAGGATGAAACCGATAAGAGTTAAAAGTATAAATGGAAAATCTTTTAGTATTTGAAAATAATAACTCTTACAAAGAGTATAGAATTGAAATAATCTGGATGCATGAATTTGAACAGAGACAGAAGATAGAGCTGGCAAATCATTTAAGGTTTTTTCAGTAACTTTATTTATTTTCAGAAAGGAAAAGAAATCAACTTTAGATTTTTTTGTGAAAGAAAATTTAAAATAGGCAAATAGAAATAAACCACTAGAAATGAAAGCCCATAGAGTTCTATTAAGCAAATAAAAATTTTCAAGAGACAAATACCTTTCCCGATAATCCAACGGAGTCCAATATTTCATGTCCAAATCAGCCGCAGTCCGCCCACTCGGATCTAATAAGGAAAAATAAGGTGAATACTCAATATCCGTTACAAGCTTATTCGTAAAACTAGCTAAAATTAATACGATTACTCCGAATATTGAAAGTAAAATCTGATTGGGGATTAAAATTGCAACGGCAAATGTGAGTAAGCCGTAGAGAAATGAATTTAAAATATAAATCGTGGCAAACGGTAAAAAATGATCTTGAAAAACAAATGGACCGATTTTACTGGAATACTTTTCCGGGTAGAGGTAAATGGTAAATGTTGCGATTAAGATTCCAGCACAAATGTAGAGTAACACGCAGTAGCTACCTAAAAATCTTCCTAACAAAAATTCCTTTTTTTTAATTGGAGTAGTATAAAATAATTCCTCCGTTCTATGGTCTGAATCTCTTAGAATAGAGTAACCAGCAATAGAACTTGTAAACAATAAAATGAATAGAAACTGAGCATAATAAATCAAAGAATGACTGCCAGGAGAATTATGAAAATAAAGTCGCGCAGAGGAATATTCTAAAGAGAAGTAAATAAATAGGGACGTAATAAAAAAACATAAACTCATTAAAATATGAGCAGTTGGTCTTCTGAATTGATACTTAAGTTCAAATTTGAATATATTCCAGAACATTAATTTTTCCTCTGGGTGTAAAAATAAAAATCTTCTAGAGTCGGGTAGTCTTTTTCGAAACCTTCCCTACTAAGTGAGTCATCACTATATACCCTAACGGTTTGTTTTCCCGCGCTGAGTTTAGAAATCAGAACATTGTATTTTTTTTCGACTGAGGAAAGCTCGGATTTTTGAATATGTTTAATCCAGATTTTTCCCTCGAGTCTCTTTTTTAATTCGCCGGGGTTTCCTCTTTCTGCAATTCTTCCGTTTGACATGATTGCCATTTGCGAGCAGGCTTCTTCCACATCGTCAACAATATGTGTGGAGTAAATGATGATTATCTCCTTTTCAATTTCACAAAGGATATTGTTAAATTTATTTCGTTGAATTGGATCTAGTCCTGAAGTAGGCTCATCTACTATGATGAGAGAAGGATTATTTAAAAGCACAATTCCTATTCCTAGGCGCTGCTTCATTCCACCAGAGAAGCCGCCGACTTTTTTCTTTCGGACATCAGTCAAATCTACTTTTTGTAGAATAGAGTCGATGAGAGATTTTCTCTCTTTAGAATTACTGATTCCTTTCAAGATAGCAAAGTGATCGAGAGTAAATTCGCAAGTCAAATTAGGATAAAGTCCAAACTCTTGCGGCAAATAACCAAGTTTTTCTAAAACATACTTTCTATTATGCGCAATGTCAGTTCCATCCAAAGAAATTTTTCCAGTATCGGGAGTTTGCAAAGTGGCAATTGTGCGCATAAGAGAAGATTTCCCCGCTCCGTTTGGTCCGAGTAGCCCGAAGACTCCCGGTTTTAAAGTAAGCTCAATATCCTGTAAGGCTTTGGTACCATCTTTGTAAGTCTTAGAAAGATTTTCTATCTTCAGTTCCATGAATCATTCCTCGTTAAACTAAATACGAAAACAAAGAGATGACATCTTTGTAAAGAAAATTTCTACTTTTTCTAGATTGAAATTCCCTGTTCCTGAGCCAATCAAAGGAATTGCAACACTTTTGAAATTATGCTCATTACAAATTTTAATTACAGTCTTTATTGATTCAAGAATAGAATACTTTGTTGCAAACCAAAATATATTTATACCTGCCACATGAATGATTCCTTTAAATTTAAGTTTACCGGCAGAGGTTAATCTTGCTTTACCTAAACCTATCGGTCTATAACCTAACTCTTGAAATGGTTTATAGCCAGCTTTCTTTTTGATCTGTCCCGATACACCCTGTGGAACAAGTAACCACCATGGAATAAAATTTTGATTCCAGGGATTTACGATTACATCCACATCTTGTTCAAAAATATCGCCTGTAAGAAATTCTATCATAATTTGATTTCAAATATTTTCTAACGGAAAATATAAATTAACCGCACTTCTCTGTGCCTTTCTGTCTCTGTGACAATATTTGTTTACAATCCCTAAAAAGCAATTCCTAAACTAAGGCTAATGTATATCGAAGAGGTTTTCATTTCAGGATTAGTGGAATAAAATATTTGGCTATAGCTAAAGTTATTATTTCTGTAAAAACTAAAATCATCGTATTGAGTTCTATCGTATTTAGTATGAAAAATTTTTTGGAGACCAGCTTCCATTCCAAATAGGATTGCATCCTAGATAGTCAATCGTTTATTGGCTGGGCGTGGTTAAGATTTATCACTGCTTTATATCTTTCGCTTTATTAAATAGTTGTTTTAAAAATTGGAATTGCTCTGAATTCAGTTTGACAGAAGGTCTCTTTGATTTTACAAATTGATACGCTTCTTCGAGTGTTCTAGCTTTACCAGTAAATAGCAAGTATCCGCAAGCAACAATGCCAGTTCGTCCACTTCCCTGTGCACAATGAATATAAATATTTCCATTGAAATCCTTTAAGTAATTTAATAACCTTTTAAATTCATTTTCAATTGGGACTCCAGCATCTAAAATAGGAAAAGACAAATACTCTTTAACCGCTATTAAATTCATTGGTTCTGAAAACTCGGAGGTCAAATCTAATACCAAATCTATATTTTGAATTCCTTCGCTATTTAAAAGTCTTCTGCCTATCCAAATATTTTCAGTTAGTTGATTAAAGGGTTTTGGTTTATCCAAAATAGTGGCAAATCTCCATATTTTCCAAATAAAAAGTAAGTAAGGAAATAATAATACTTTATTGACAATATTGATTTTTCCATTTGATTGTTTTCCAAACATAAAAGTCGAATTAAAACAATAAGAAAAGCTAATTAATAATAAATCAAGTGCAAGCCAAAATAGAATAATTGAGAAAATACTAAAATCGATAAGAATGCCAAGATAAAAAAATAGAGCCCCTAAAATTAAAAATAAAACAAAATACTTATTTAAAGCTATTTTCATTCTCCTCACGTTGCTCGTTCGAAATAACCGGACTTAAGCGTTTCATTTTTGCTATAAATCTTCCATCGGTGGTAATCTTCTATTTTCCCCACCTCTGTGTTTCCGTGCCGGCGCCTGTGGTGAGCAGCAGCTTCCAAGTTCGCGTGTCGAATCCATGGCAAAAACTTCACATCCTATAAATCCCATACTTCGGATCCGGTATATCTTCCTTAGCCGCTAAAGCAAGCGCAAGACCTAAAGCATGACGGGTTTCTTTTGGATCGAGGATTCCATCATCCCAGAGCCTAGCAGAACTATAAACACAGGAAGAGCGATTTTCGTAGTCTTCTAAAATAGGACGTTTGAATTCAGCTTGTTTTTCGGATGACATGGATTTACCTTCTTTCGCTAGTTGATCTAGCTTGACGGTTAAAAGCACATTAGCCGCTTGCTCTCCACCCATGACAGAAATTTTTGCATTAGGCCACATCCAAAGAAGTCTTGGACTAAAAGCTCTTCCGCACATACCATAATTACCCGCGCCGTAGGAACCACCGATGATAATTGTAAACTTAGGAACTACAGAAGTAGAGACCGCATTTACCATCTTGGCACCGTCTCTTGCTATGCCTGCGTTCTCGTATTTCTTTCCAACCATGAAGCCGGTGATGTTTTGTAAAAATAGGAGAGGAATTTTACGCGCATTACAAAGCTCAATAAAATGAGTTGCTTTAAGAGCACTTTCAGAGAATAGCACACCGTTATTCGCAATGATACCTACCGGGTAACCGTAAATATTCGCAAATCCTGTTACAATCGTTGTCGCATAGAGTTTTTTGAATTCTTGAAACTCGGAGCCGTCTACTAGTCTTGCAATAATTTCTTTTACTTCATATGCCTTGCGTGTGTCTCGTTGTATGATACCATAAATTTCATCCGAAGGATAAAGGGGCTCTTTGAAACTAATTAAGCTTGATTTTGATTTGATATTTAGAGTCTTTACGATCGAGCGGGTAATTTCGAGTGCATGTAAGTCATCTTCCGCATAATGATCTGTTACCCCGGAAGTTCTACAATGCACATCAGCACCCCCCAATTCTTCAGGAGTAACTACTTCCCCAGTAGCCGCTTTTACAAGTGGAGGTCCACCTAGAAAAATAGTTCCATTTCCTTTTACGATAATAGACTCATCACACATCGCAGGAATATACGCACCACCTGCAGTACAGCTTCCCATTACTACTGCAACTTGTGCAAGTCCCTTCGCTGACATCTGTGCCTGGTTATAAAAGATTCTTCCGAAATGTTATTTATCGGGAAATACTTCATCCTGTTTTGGCAGAAATGCGCCTCCGGAGTCTACGAGGTATATACAAGTTAGCCTTGCTTCGATTGCGATTTCTTGTGCACGTAAATGTTTCTTTACGGTTAATGGATAGTATGTGCCGCCCTTTACGGTTGCATCATTGGCAACGATCATACAATCTACTCCGCCTACTCTACCTATTCCGGTGATGATTCCAGCAGATGGGATAATATCCGGATAAACTGATTCTGCCGCAAGTGGCGCAATTTCTAAAAAAGAAGTTTCTTTGTCTATTAGAGTTTGAATTCTTTCGCGTGCGGTGAGTTTACCGCGCTCTTTGTGTTTAGCGATAGACTTTTCACCACCGCCGAGTTTGATTTTATTGATTAGATTTTTTATCTGGGAAGTTTTAGATTCTAGGTCTTTATAATTGTCTTTAAATTCTTTAGAGCTAGTATCAATTTTAGATTCTAAAATTTCTCCCATCTCTTATCCTTCATATAGGCTTTTTAAAAGCACTTCTTCTTCGAAACTGAGAGTTTGGTTTCTTCTTGCCATGATTTTTTTTGTATCTTTTATGAAATGATCCAGCCTGTATCTCTCAGAGGATTCCGACCAAGAAAATGGTGGTATATACCCGTTAACCCTTGCCTTAGTAACATTGGAACCTATATCAACTATCGTTCCAGTATTTAACATGACACCTATTGCAATCTTAGAAAAATCCCCAATGATAGAACCAAACTTAATTGTATCTGTGCTAATTTGTTTATTTTGATTCTTAACTTTTACAATTCCGTAGTTGTTTTTTAAATCACTAGTCGTTGCCATTGCACCAATGTTCACCCAGCTACCAATATGCGAATGACCGATAAATCCTTCATGGTGTTTATTTGCAAAGTTTTCAAAAATAGAATTTCCAACTTCGCCACCAATGCGACATGCCTGACCAATAATACTTGCTCCGGTAATTCGTGCGTTGTCTATCTGTGCGTCCTCTGCTATATAAAGCGGTCCTTCTAAAAAAGAAAAGGAAGTTATCTTTACATTTTTATCAATTATGATAGGACCTGAGCTAACATCAAAAACAACATTTGGGTATACGATAGAGGAAGGATGAATATAAAGATTTTTTCGTTTCCCGTAAATATGAAAACGATCTGCTCTTATTTTAATTTTTTTTTGCCATTTAGAGGTTTCTTCATAGTAGCCCAAATCATCCTCTATTTGTTTAGAGATAAGCGGCAATAGTTTCCATGAAAGATAATCTGTTGGAGTAACTTCTAAATCAATCTTCTCATCATTGTATAATTTACATTCTGGATGTCTTTCCAGAAATGCCTTTGTAAAAAAAGAATTTGGATTTTTATAATAAATCAAAGCACCAGGATATTGAACACGTAATCTACGAATCGTTGTAAAAATTCCATTTCGAATTTCCGAAAAAGACTTAAAGCGGGTAATCACTTCTAACCCATCCGGAATTTCAGATTCGTTAATTAAGATTCTCTGAACTTGACTTTTCATTGGCTAATACTATTCTACCGTCACCGACTTCGCCAGGTTGCGTGGCTGATCAGGAGTGCATCCCCTGGCAATCGCAACATAATAAGATAAAAGTTGTAAAGGTATAACGTTTAATATCGGACTAAGGAACTCATGACAAGCCGGTACTTCAAAACAATAATCTGAAAGAGATTTCGCTTCTACATCCCCTTCTGTCACGATACTAATAATTTTTCCACTTCTTGCCTTAATTTCTTGTATATTAGAAATCATTTTAGGATAAATCTCAGATTTGTTTGCAATACAAACAACAGGAACTTCACTTGTGATAAGAGCAATCGGTCCGTGCTTAAATTCACCGCCCGCATACCCAGACGCATGAATATAAGAAATTTCTTTTAGCTTTAAAGCACCTTCGAGCGCAATAGGATGATTATACGTTCTACCTAGAAAAACAAAATCTTTGGTATTAATAAAATCTTGCGCCCATTTTTCAATCTCAGGTGCTTTATTTAGAATGTATTCAATCTTAGTCGGTAATTGTTTAATTTCATCAATCAACTCTTTTCTAAGTTCATCGGACATCATCCATTTGATAGTGGAAAAATACATAGCGAATAAAAGTAAATGCAACACTTGAGCTGTAAATGCTTTAGTGCTAGCAACACCGATTTCCATACCTGCACATGTATCAATAAATGCGTCAGACTCCCTAGCGATAGTAGAATTTACATTATTTACCATCGAAAGAACTTTTAAAAATTTTGCCTTTGCTTCGTGGATGCTAGCAAGAGTATCCGCAGTCTCTCCAGATTGAGATATCGCAATAATAAGAGTATCCCCTTCTACAACTGGATTACGGTATCTAAACTCGGAAGACATCTCAGTATCTGTCTGGATTTTTGTAAATTGCTCCAAGTAATGTTTTCCAATCATGCCGGAGTGGAGACTCGTTCCTGCTGCTTGTATTACGATTCGATTTACTTTAGAGAGGATTTCTTTGCTTAGCCCCATCTCAGAAAAATCAAGCTCACCATTTTCTTTGATTCTTCTATCTATGATTTTTCTGAAAATCCCAGCTTGCTCATAAATTTCTTTAATCATGTAATGAGGAAAACCACCCTTATCCACATCTTCCCATTTAGCTTCCTGTTTTTTCATTTCAGGAACAACATCGTTCCCATCAAAATCAAATAAAACTAATTCTTCTTTAGAAAAGTACCCCCATTGTTTTGGTTTAATATAACATACTTCTGTAGAATTTCTGACGAGTGCGGAAAGGTCAGAAGCGAGAAAGTATTCTCTCTTTCCCTTTCCGATTAAGAGAGGTGCTCCATCTTGCGCAAAATAGACCTTATCCGGTTCTCTTTCAAACACAGCGGCTATCGCCCATTTGCCTTGAATTGTTTTAAATAGACTCAAGAAAGCTTCTTTCACAGTTTTCTTTGCGCTGAGTTCCATTGAGAGTAAATGGGAAATTACCTCTGTATCAGTATTACTCAGAAAAATATAACCGAGAGATTGCAATTTCATTTTTAATTGCATATAGTTTTCGATAATACCGTTATGAACTATTGCAATAGTTTGCTTTTCGTTTGTATGAGGGTGAGCATTTATTTGGGACGGCTCCCCGTGAGTAGCCCATCTTGTGTGACCGACTCCTACATTTCCTCTCACTGGCTTTTCACGAAGAAGGGCTTCGAGCGCTTTTATCTTTCCTTTTTCTTTCCTGATTTCTAATTCGTCGTGATCAATGACTGCAATTCCCGCCGAGTCATAGCCTCTGTATTCCAGACAGGCTAAACCCACCATTAAAACTGACTCTACACTTTTATTTCCTGCGTACCCAACAATTCCACACATATAATTAACTCTCTATTTTTTCTTTCGTTTTCTTAAGAAGCTTCTGTAAATCATTTTCACTTTTAGCTTCTGCAATAATTCGAATGATTGGCTCTGTATTAGATGCTCTAACATGCACCCAAGAAGATGTAAAATCAAATCGAACCCCGTCTTTATCGTTTATTTTACTATCTTTATAACTCTCTTTTAGTTTATTAAAAATTTCTGAAGTGTTTCTGCCTTGAATAGAAATACTTTCTTTTTTCATAAAAAGCACAGGCATAATATCTAGTTGTTTATCTACAGTGGTTTTGTTCAAGGAAAGAAAATTTAAAATATGACCAATGCCGGCAAGTGAATCCCTTCCGAATGAGCTAATCTTTGGATCAATCACTCCACCATTTCCCTCACCTCCAAAAAAAGCTTTGGTTTGAATCATTTCCTTTACTACATTTGCTTCACCCACTTTTGCGAGAAGCATTTTCTTTCCATAAGGCTCGATAATATCTTTTGTGATAAAACTAGTCGACAAGTTTACTACTACATTTTTTAGCTTTGAGCCTAAGACTGAATAGACGCTAAGCGGCAAAGTATATTCTTCCGAGATAACACCTCGTTTGGGGGTTAACACTATTAGCCGGTCAGCATCTGGATCTAACGCAAACCCAATATCAGCATCGGTCTTCTTCATAAGCTTTGCTGTCTTCGCAAGTGCACTAGGTGTAGGCTCGGGTGGACGGGGAAATGTTCCATCAGGAGCGCAATATTGCCTGTAAACTACACAACCTAATTTTTCTAGAAACGCTGGAACGACTAAGCTTCCGCCACCATTCACTGCATCAATAAATACTTTGAACTTTTTCTTTTTAATTTTTGCGGCATCAATTTGTTTTAAGACTGATTCGAAATGCAAACTCGTATATTCAGAAGATACATCTTGCTTGGAGGAACCTGGCGCATACTTGGGCAAAGGAAGATTATCCTCTACAATAAAAGATTTTAACTTTTCAATTTGCTCTGCATCAAAGAAAAATCCATTTTTCCCAACAAACTTAAAAGCATTCCACTCAATTGGGTTATGAGACGCGCTAATCATGATCCCACCATCGCTTTTGGTTTCATTGACGATAGATTTGAGAGTAGGCGTAGGAACAATTCCTATAATTTTAACTTTAACCCCAAGTGAAAGTAAAACTCCCGAAACGAGATTCTCGATAAACTCACCGCTTGGTCTTGAGTCACGCCCAATGATAATTGTTTTTGGATTTAGGACTTTCGCAAATGCTAATGTGAAATCGACGAGGTTCTGGAAATGAAGTCCAGATGGGATAATGCCCCTTATCCCTGATACTGAAATCATCAAGGAGTTTGAGTTAGTGATAGATGTTTGTTTGTAGTTCATATTAAATTTTACGAAAATTTAATAAATAGAACATGGGCGATGACAGGATTGAACTGCCGACCCGCTGCTTGTAAGGCAGCTGCTCTCCCAGCTGAGCTAATCGCCCTGAGATACATTCCAGAAAAAATAAACCTAAGATTTTGTCGAGCGAAATTAGAAAAAACTTAGAGATATTTTAATTTTCATGAACTTCGCAGACGAGGACATTGATTCTAATTATTATTTCCTAAATGCTTAACTCTTAATTGCTGCGATCTTTACAGAGATTCTGCTTTTGCTTCTGTCAGCAGATTTTTTATGAATGATTTTATCTTTTGCTGCTTTATCAACAAGAGATGCATATTCGTTGTAAAACTTCAAAGCATCTTCTCTTTTTCCTGCTTTAACTGACTTGAGAATGTTCTTTGCAAAAGTTCTGATAGAGGACTTTTTCTTTGCATTTCTTTCTCTTCTTTTTTCTGATCTTCTAATGTCTTTTTTGGACGATTTTAAATTTGCCAATGTAATTAACCTTTAATAAATAATTTTCCTGATTGTACTAGCTATCCTGTGATTCGAGGGCTCTGAGTCAAGTTAAAATAAATTTAGGTTTATAAAAAATCCTTTTATTAATTGTCTTGACTCTATTTTGCACATATTCTATTTTGAAGTCGAGTCTGTCTAATTTTCTTTTACTCAAAAGAAAAACGGAGGAACCATTTTTTGGGGCAAACCTATTAACAAATAGGGGAACATCTCTCAGTTTCCAGCCCGTCAGCTAACTTCGTAGACATAAGAGAGAAGATCAACTACCTTCTTCAAAGACTCACAGACAACAAATCTTCAGAAAAATTCTGAGGACAATATATCTTCGTGCATTCTTAAGCACGGAAAAAAATTTAAGGAGAACCTTATGAAAGTATTGGTAGCGTTTACGCGCCCTGGCACAGGAAGTTCTATCGCGCAGATAGCATCGAAATTGGAAGGGATTCGGGAAATCCATATAATTACAATTTGGAACCCGAAAGAAAAATCAATCCCGATAGAATTAAATAGAGAGTTAGGTCAAATCGCAGCTTTATTGGCTAATTCCTCTTTGCCGTTCAAAATTTCTATGATATATGGAGAAGATGTTGCAACAGAAATCCAAAATGCAGCTAACCAGTTAAATGTAGATGCTGTATTGCTAGGAGCGGCTAACTCTCTTTATTCAAAAGATCTTTTTGGCGGAAAAGTTGCCGAGGTAATGCGAGGTTTTAGAAGACCTGTCTATGTTCTGGCTAATAAGCATTTGTCATTTCCGTATGAGCCAGTGTTAATAACCTGTAACGATGCACCCTATCAGTTCCTTTCGAACAATGAAGCGTTGAGCGGGTTATCATTAGAGTCAATTCCTCTACTGGCAAATCAAGTGAAACCGCAGATTACAAGTTTTTGGAATTTAAAAGGAGATTTTGA
>JANYCR010000473.1 GCA_025360185.1 Leptospiraceae bacterium
AAAAATCCAAGTCCAAATAAAACTAGGAAAGAAACTCCCTGCACCATAAATTCATAAACATGATTCAAGTGCTCGGAGATCAGGCTAACAAGAGAAAACGTGTAAAGCTCATTTATATTCATCCAATAACCGAAAACTCCCGCAACCATTTGGTTGGTAGTATGGATCAAATAAGTTATGAAACCATAAAAAATAAAAGCGTGCATAATTCCGCGCAGAGGTTCTTTAAAGTTTTTCTTTTGCAAAAGAACATTGAGAAGAACACTCTTTATCCGCAGCGGAAGGTTTTTATGCTCACGTACATCTTCGTTAAAGGCAGCTTTTTGCGCACTGAACACAAGACTAACACGATACAAAATCGCTTTTGCAAAAACAACATTTGCAAGGATAAATAACACTGTAAAAATTAGGTGGAATAGAATCGTTTCCAAAGGTGAACCCCGTTTTTTTTAGTAAGTTTTAGTCTATGAAAACAATCGTCCAAAAGATGTCATTTAAAAAAAAGTTTATATTAAACTCATGATGAACCTTCGTAAACTTGTGCTAACCATCAATATCCCAAATGGTAGTCAAATCCAAAATTTGTTTTAACGAGCTTGGCTTATTTAATACTGTAAGTTTTCCATTACATTGTTTTAGTTTTTGCGCTACCATTACAAGCATACTTATGCCTGATGAATCTACAAAATTACATTCCTTTAAATCTAATCCAATTTCATATACGCCCTGCTCTATTTGTGCATAAATAATTCTTTTTATTTCTGGCGCTTTATACAAATCAAGTTCGCCAATTACCTCTATGGTTTCCATTTTACAGTCCTCTTCTTTAAAGACTTTATAAGTAAATTCCTGTAAATAACTTTTTGCAAATAAACCAATTTTACTGTAGGCAAAAATATTCTCGTAATTTTAAGCAGGAAGTCAAACAGTAAAATTTGATAAAATATAGGAAATAAAAAGCTATTATATATTTTGTAATAGAATATAACAAAGATTAGCCGTCAATAAAGTAGAGAAAAGAAATGAAACAAAATACCAGACCAACCCCTAAAACAACGTCCAAAAAAACAAATATTCTAGATGAAACAAGAATGGCAACTACCAAAGGAATTAAGGATATTTCGGATACAATTGAAAGTGGTAAGACAATAAATAACCTCTTAATAAGAAAAAGTATCTTAATAGCAGAAATCGCAATCAGACAAAATGAAATTAACACAATAGACAAAAAGATTAATGACACTTTCAAAAAAAATCCAATCAATGAATTTGTATTAAAAATCACTACTGAATTAGAAAAGTTTGAATCAAAAGAAATTACGCAACTTCTAGATGCCATAAAACCTTTAAGTAATCTGATTGATATTTCGAAAGTTTTAGCATCTCAGACTTCTAGAGAAATTTCTGACACCGTAAAATCAAATATGCAAAGTAAGCCTAAAAAAAAGAAAAGTAAATAGGCTTTCTAGGAAGTTGCGCTTAAGGCTAATAAAGATTATCTTCTTTCAGAGACACCTGCTTAAAATTTCAGTGTATAACCTATATTTACGATAAAAATATTTTTTTCGATATGTTGTTGCTGATAGTTTCTTGTTATATATTCCGCAACGCCTCGACCTGGAATTTTTGCGATTTCATCTAGAGCTAGTCTGTCAATAATACCGGCTGTTTTGGATGGATCAACGGTCATTCCGTCCTTAGCGTTTACATCTCCGTATACGCCGGTCTTAGGAAACGCACGATCATTATCATAGAGATATAAATCAGGTCTATGAATTCCATTTAGACCTACAAATAGATTTCCAAAGAAGAATTGTAAACGAGCAGTTACATCACTAATTCCATTTCGTCTATCTGTATTATTGTTTGCTGCTTGATAACCAACTTCTAAGGCAGGTAAGATTCTAAAGAATTGGTCTTTAAAAAATTCATATTTAAGACTTCCTCTTGTATGAATATTTCCATTGTTTAGTCCATTCAGTTCAGACGTGAAGCGGTAAAACGTTGTTATCTCCGGACTTAGAAATTTTACAATCCCTGGTTTATAACTAAGTACCCATTCTCCTAAATTAAATTTTGACGGGTAATTCTGATTATTCAAGAAAAATAGTCCCGTGCGAAATCCACCTATTTTCGTATCCCAATCATAATATATCTGACCAATAAATACATCACGTAAACCATTCTGTTCTCTGCGCACCCTGACTGCAGTTGGGTCAACACTTGCTTTTCCGCTCGGGTCTAATGTAAAATTTCCGAGTGGGTCTGTGCTAACTTTTCCATTCAGGAGGGTTTGATTCAAACGCGCAGTTTGATCATCCCCACCGGGAGATGTTTGAAGTCGCAAATCAGAATCCTTATTGCCTCTATTCTCGAGAGGAGTGTTCGCAGTAAAAAGAAATTTTAAGCCGGGTAACGGAAGCTGAAATGCAACGTTAGTGCTTACAAGCCAAGCATCACTAAATGATTTATAACTCTCTTGGTTTCTGCGACTCAGTTTCTCTCCGTATATACTTGTTCCTCGAAAGTTTACATCATTTGCTAAAAATTGGGTGATCGCAAAATCAGGCTTTGCCTCTGCAGATTTTGTTTCTACTGGTTTAGTAGGCTCTGCCGATTTAGCTTCAGGTTGGATTGTTGTAGTATCTTTTAATTGCACCGGTTCTTTATTTGCATCCGTCGGTGTAGGATTCGTTGTTTGTGCAAATATGCCAAACACCAAAACGAAATTTAGATATAAAATTTTTTTCATTCATTCATCTCCCTTAATCCTTAAAGAGCAAGATACGTACCATATTAAATGTCATTGCATTTATTTTTTTCAAACGAGGATAATCAATTTATACCGCACTGAGTGAGATTAATTTAAAATCAGACTTAGGACTTTCACAGACTTGACAACGATATGTTTCTTGGACATTTTCCCAGTTCGTATTCAGAGGAATGGATTGCTCTAAATCGCCGAATTCTGGATTATATATTGTTAAACAATGAGCACATTGATATAATTCTCTACTCTTCTTGGGGATAATTGATATTATATCCTCATCTTTTGTAGTGGTTAAGTTATCTAATTTTCCAGAAATAATATTTGATATAGTTTCTACGGCTTTCCAGGACGTTCCGACGTTTGCAACCGGATTTATTTGTGAAGCTCTATTCCATGGAGTATTTGAAAAATAAATAAAATAGTTACTTCCGAAAAATTTTAATTTAGGAAAACGATATTTTCTTTCTACTTTTATGTGGGTAATCTGTGTTTCCCCCTCTGAAAAAATTCCAAGACTAAATCCTGCCGGAAATACATCTACTGAATCTAACTTCTTTAAAATTTTCTTTTTTAGAAAGCCTGCATCTTCGTCCTGATCAGTAACAAACCAAGAAAGTTCTAAACCGGAATGCCTTGTATTCCATCTATATTTTTCTAATACTTCAGACCATTTAGGTAAATCTTTTTCTTGAATATCTCTAAATAAAAAAGTCTTCCATGGGGTTATTCCCAGTTTGGCGCTCTGAGTCTGCGCGGAAATTTGGCAAAGAGACTCCAAAAGAGAAATTGGAAATTTATAATCTCTTGCAAATAATCCAAGCCAGTATTTATTTCCATAACGATGAAAACCTTCTGTTCGGGGAAATTTCTTTTGTTTCCACTTCTCCTGATTTTGTGTTTGTAAAAATGTTTTGAAATCAGTGCTCATCTTCATAGCAGATGAATATTTATTTGTTAGAATCGCTTGCGTCATATCTCTTGAAACCGATTGAATCAGGTTTGTATAAATCAGTTCAGGAAATACTTTGAGGTTTTTCTCATTATCCTCCCAGATTAAGTGCCAAAAACCTAATTTTTCGGAGGCAACATAGTTTAAATTTCCACCCCACCACGGAAACATTTCTTGTTCCAAGTCAGTTATATTTATCTTAAGAGATGGATTTTTATCTAAGTCAGATAATATGTCTAGGTAAACTCCCTCACTCACCCAGGACGATTTAGAGTAAATATCAACTACCGGTTGAGAGGTAACTAGGTTGGTGCTAGGCTTACTCGCATCATCGAAAGAAAAAGGAAGAGCTTTTAATTTTACTAAATACTCTCCATTAGCCGCTCCAGAAAAAGGAATATCAAAAAGAATTTCTTGTCTTGAACTTGGCTCAATAAAATCTGCGTTTAAACTATTCGCAAGCGATATAATATTTCTTAGCTCTACAGGCGGAAGATTTCCACCAGGGATATGAATTCTAATTTTTTTTCTGTCTTTCATTTTTCGCCTACCGTTCTTTCAAGAATACTTTTTACTTCTGGCTTACAACTTCCACAACCCGTCCCTGCTCCTGTTTGTTTGCAAAGTAACGCAAACTCATTACAACCCGCTTGGATTTCTTGGATTAGGTTTCCATCTCCGACTGAATTACAAGAACAGACGAGTTTACCGATCATTGGCTTACCGGGATTACCCGATCTAAGAAGTTCGATTCTTTTTTCACCTAGCTCTAGCCTACTCGCAATCAATTCTTTGAATTCGAGAAATTCTGCCTTGTCTCCGATTAGAATTGCACCGACTAGTTTATCTTTATGGACAATGCATTTTTTATAATACCTCTGCGCCTTATCATAGAAAATTACTTCCTCATATTCAGAAGAGTCATTCGGAACAAATGGAATTCCTATCGAACAAATGTCGAGTCCATGAATTTTCAGAATATTCATAGAAAGAGAGCCTTCGTAAGATTTGAATTCATCACCGAGGATAAAATCGACTACCCGCTCTGCTTGCTCTTCGGCGGCAGCGGTAATTCCAAAAAGATTATTATTTCTTTCAGCAATTTCACCCATTGCGAAAATAGAAGAGTCACTGGTTCGTAAATAGGAATCTACAATCACTCCTCTTTTGCAATCAAGACCTGCATTAACGGCGAGTTCAATATTAGGCACAGTGCCAATTGCATAGATTAAAACATTTGAGTCTAGAATTCTACCGCTACTGAGTCTAACTCCGATTAATTGCTCTTGTCCCCGCACAGATTGAATTCCTTCATTTAAAAGAATTTCAATACCGCGGTTGGTCAATTCGTCATACAATAGACCGCTTGCTATTTCATCTAGCTGTCTATCCATCAGTCTAGATACGCGCTGAATGATAGTTACCCGCACTCCGATTTCATGGAGAGAAGTAGCAAGCTCTAATCCTAAAAGTCCACCACCTACGATGATTGCTTTTTTTCCTTTTTCTGTAGACTGTATAATAGAATCTGCATCGCGACGATTTCGCAAAGTGTAAATTCCTTTCATCTCTGGAATTTCTTTTGGTCGAGCAGGACGACTTCCCATTGTAAGCAAAAGTAAGTCATAGCATTCCATTTGCCCGTTATCCGCTATAACTATTTTCTTTTCCCTGTCAATGCTTGCGACACCGAGTCCAGTAAAGACTTTGATATTTAGTTTTAGCATTTCTTCTTCGGAGGTTTTAAGAAGCCTGTTCCAATCCATTCCCCCGCTTATATATTCTGGAAGCATTACGCGGTTGTAAAATGGAACATCTTCTTTACTAAATACAATAATTTCATCGTCAATATTCTTTTCTCTGTATGCGATAACAAAACGATAGGCGGCAGCCCCAGCTCCAACGATTACAATTTTTTGTTTTGTCTTAGTAATCTTTCGAACTTGCACCGCGCTGAATTTAAAATCAGGCTCTTTTGAAATTGGATCAACGATTGGATTCGTAACGTTATTCGCACGAGAAGAGTCACTTCCTAAAACTTTTCCCCAGTGCATAGGAAGAAATACAACTCCTTTTCGAATCGAATCTGTACAGACAACTCTTGCTTGCACACTTCCTCTTGCATTTACAATTTCTACGAGTTCGTTTTCTTTTATTCTTCTTTTCTCTGCATCCTCAGGATGAATTTCTAAGAAGGGAGTATTGATATGCTGGTTTAACTTTTCGACCTTGCCAGTCTTGGTCATTGTATGCCATTGGTCACGAATTCGTCCCGTAGTCAGAATGAGAGGATACTCAAGTGTAACCTTTTCCGATTGATTTTCGGAAGGCATGGTTTTGATTCGAGCTTTTCCACTTGGAGTATAAAAGCGGTTATCCGTAAATAGCCGCTCTGTTCCCTCAAGCGCATTTTCGGGATAAGGCCACTGCGTCGTACCTTTTGCTTTTAGAATTTTGTATGAAAGTCCGGTTATATCAATATTAGTTCCTTTCGTGAGTTTGCAATGCTCGGCATAAATTTCTTCGTTTGATTTAAAATCAAATCCATGAAATCCCATCTTTTTTGCGAAGCGACAAAGAATTTCTACATCGGAAAGCGCTTCACCGGGAGGTTCAATGCCTTTTTCTAAATAACTAATGCGCCTCTCGGAATTCGTCATAGTTCCTTCTTTCTCAAGCCAGGCAGCAGCAGGAAGAACAACGTCCGCAAACTTAAGAGTATCCGATCGATTCGAAATATCTTGAACGACTACAAACTTTGCTTTTGAAAGAGCCTTTTCAAATTTTCCAGAAAAAGGAAGACTCACCATCGGGTTTGTGCAGATAATCCAGATTGCTTTAAGTTCACCGGTTTCCAAAGCAGAAAACATTTCTGTAGCGGTAAATCCCGGTTTGTCGGAAATTTTCTCAACGCCCCAAAAATCAGCTACCTCTTTTCGATGATCTGGATTCGCCAAGTCCCGATGTGCAGGAAGAAGATTTGCAAGCCCACCTACTTCTCTTCCACCCATTGCATTTGGTTGACCTGTAAGAGAGAGTGGACCATTGCCCGGCTTACCAATCTTACCCGTTAGAAGAGAAATATTGAGTAGAGCTAAATTCTTATTTACCCCAATCACACTTTGATTGAGTCCCATTGCCCACATGGTAATAAGTCCCTTAGATTCTCCGATCCACTTTGCTGCAAGACGAATATCGGATTCAGCGAGTCCACAGGCATTGGAATATTCAGGAATAGAAGTTTTCATCACTTCTTCGATATAAGCTTCGTGTCCTTCTACATGGTTTGCTAAAAATTCTTTGTCGATATTTCCATTTTCCACAAGAAGCCTAGCGATTGCTTTGAATAAGTAAATATCAGTTCCTGGAATGAGCGGTAAATGCAAATCAGCCGATGCGCAGGACTGAGTCTTACGCGGATCAGCCACAATGAGTTTTACATTCGGATTTTTCTCTTTATGATTTTCCATTCGACGAAATAAAATTGGATGACACCAAGCAGGATTAGCCCCTGCCACAAAAAAACAATCTGCAAGTTCAATGTCTTCATAAGAAACAGGAACAGAGTCTTCGCCGAGCGCCATCTTGTAACCCACAACGGCAGAGCTCATACAAAGACGGGAATTTGTATCAATATTATTGGTTCCGAGGAAACCCTTTGTTAGCTTATTGACAACATAATATTCCTCTGTAAGACATTGACCGGAAACATAAAAGGCAACCGAGTTCGGTCCAAATTTATCAATAAGAGTTTTAAACACGCGAGCCGATCTTTCAAGTGCGGCATCCCATGTTACCCGCTCAAGTGGAAGATTTCTAGCCCATCGCATTTCGGGATAGGTGAGCCTATCACTCATATCCATCGCTACATAATGTAAATTTCGACCTTTAGAACAAAGCATTCCTTTGTTCACAGGATGCTCAGGATCACCTTCAACTTGCAATTTCCCATCTTTTGTTTTATTGACTACTATCCCACAACCCACCCCACAATACGAACAGGTTGTTTTGTATGACTCTACAGATGTTTTTAACATACTTCTATCATGCAGGAATTATGCCAGACTCTTGAAGATTACCATGCGAAGGCG
>JANYCR010000476.1 GCA_025360185.1 Leptospiraceae bacterium
CGAAATTAGCAGTAGGACAACCAAATTTTGTTCCAAAAGGCATTCTAGATTTTGAGTCATCTACTAAAATACGCAAAACTAATTCTGCATTGGGATGAAAGACAGAAATTTTTTTGAGTTCATCTACGTTATCGAATGTCATCTTTTTAATTCCTTCTCCCTCGGCGAATGTGATATGATTAATTTCTTTTACGGGATTGGCAAATATCATTTTGTCAGGATCTACATCTAGTTCTCTTACAGTAGAAATTTCAACTTTAGATGCTACATCAAAGCCGACTCCTAAGTCTACAAGTGTGTGTAATAAGAGTTTGTCGGAGTTACACTTCACCGCGTAAAACATTTTTACATTTGGTAAATGTCTCATCCAGAGTTTGTATTTACGAAAAATTGCTCCAATGTCTAATAGAAAAAAACTACTGAGAGAAGCTCTGCTTTCAATGACGCTCTTGATTACATCTGTCATATTGTATTCTTCATCGTCATACATCCGAATATTGTTCTCATTAATCATCGAGACAAGTCCGGGAACATCGACTCCAATTTTTACAATGTCTAAATCTTCTGCGCCTTCTTTTAATTCTTTTACAACTTCATTCTCTACTTTAATAGTTTTGTTCGCCACGAAAAATACCTTTTCCTAAAATTAAATTATTTCTAAATCTAGATTACCATTTACTAAGAGACTTTGTTTTGCAAAGTAAAAATTTGACTTGTTATAAGTTTGCCACAGAGAGACTCAGAGAAGCCGATTAAGCTCTACAATTTCTGTGATTGTGAGAAAAGAACATCTGCGTTACCGAAGCATGGCAATCGGCTTCCATCTCTGTTACAATTCGCTTACAACTGTTTGATTTCGTCCATTTCGTTTTGCCGCATAAAGCGAAATATCCGCTCGCTCTATTAACTCCGATATACTTGTATCGGAAAGTCTATACTCGGACACTCCAATGCTACAAGTGATTTTTATTTCATGCTCATTGAATAGAATTACACTTGATTCTATTATTCTACGTAGTTTTTCAGCTGCAACAAATCCATCTACTTGTTTTGTATTCGGGAGAATAATACAAAATTCCTCTCCTCCCAAATGCACGTAAGTATCATTTATAGATTTAAAAAAATCAATATCCATAACGAGTAAAGATAACGGCAGCTTATACCGCTTAGCTCTTTGCGTTTCATTTTCTAGACTATCCATCAAGTGGAGTCGATTAAAAAGATTGGTAAGGGGATCTATTCTTGCAATTCGTTTGGTCTCCAGAAGCGCCTTTTCTATTTCATTCTTAGCCAATTGAAGCCTTTCTGTTCTTTTTAAAACTCTTCTCTCTAAAGATTTATTCAAGTCTTCTAATTGAATTCTATAATTAACAAAATCATTCGCTTGCACAATACCAATCGCAACAATAAAAGAAGGCATTCCCAGAAAGGTAAGGTAAATCAATTCATCATTACGAGTTAGGTTATGAATTACTAGGTCAAAAATAATACAGCAGGTAAATGGAATTATCCCGAGTAAAAATATTTTTGCATTCTTATGCTTTGTATAAGTTTTATAAATTACGAGTGGGACTATATAGATTAAACCAAAAATAGAAGCGATCATGAAGAGTGGTGTTCTAAGCATTACAAGCATTGGATAGTCTATGCTTACAAGAAATAGAATCGCAGGTAATACGGTAAATGACATGTAAACCCAATTTTCCCAGGGCTTTAAATCTTTTCTCAAAATAGAATTAGAAAATAAAATTGCTGCCCAGATAAAAAGACAAACCGATGCGAATACGATTTTTTGAAAGTAAAAATAATTTAATAGAAATTCGCATTCAATCGGAATCTTTAAAATAAAAAAATTTGTTTGGGAAATTGCGGAAAAAATTGCAACGAGCGCATAATAAAGAAATTCCTTCTTCAAAATAAATCTTAATTAAAAGTTCATTGTCTTTTTCTTTCAGAAGAGTTTCTTCGATTGGATAATTTCGAATTTCGTTCCAAGCACTAAAGAAAAATTCATCTCTCTCAGGAGTTTTG
>JANYCR010000493.1 GCA_025360185.1 Leptospiraceae bacterium
ATAACGGTAAAACATCTCTCGAGTCTCGCTATTATATTTCAAGTCTAATTGATCTAGACTTATTTCAAAATTCAGTCAGAACTCATTGGCAAATAGAAAACTCTTGTCATTGGATTTTAGATGTCGTCTTCCGCGAAGACGATAGCCGAATACGCAATGGACATGCCGCGGAAAATTTTTCAATCATGCGAAAGATTGCTTTGAAATTTTTGAAAAATGATAAATCTATTAAACTCGGTGTTAAAGCCAAAAGACATGCCGCTGGTTGGAACGATGATTACCGCAGTAAAATCATAGGAGTTTAAATGCGTTCGCCCTAGAATTGGAGATGCTTTCACAGACCTTGGGCGAGCATTTGGACTTGGTGGTAGTCAGGCATCCAGTGCGTCTGGGTTTATAGATGAGAATGGTAATTATTATCCGAGAACTTGTTTTACTAAGGGGACAAAGATTCATAAGTTAAAAGATTCGGTTGTAGCAAAAGCGGCTAATCTTGATTTGCTGGAAGTGAATTCAGAGTCAGAAGAGCTTGTGAATATAGAGGATGTAAAGACAGGAAACTTCGTAAGGTCTTGGAATGAGAAGACTGGGAAGATGGGTTACAAGAAAGTCTTAAACACATTCGAGAGAGTTTCAGAAGGAATTTACAATCTTGAATTATCGAACGGAGAAACGATTCAACCTACTTGGAATCATCCGTTTTGGGTGTTGTCTGGGGAGGATAATAGTAGTTTTGCTGTAAGCCTTGTTTCGGCAGCATCTAAGTCTGGCAAATGGGTTGAGACTAAGGATTTAAAACCTGGTGATCGACTTCTTGCGGCTAATGGTGATATTATTACAGTGGAAGATATTTCGTATGACGCTGGCAAGGTTACGGTTTATAACTTTGAGGTTGAGGATAATCATACTTATTTCGTTGGGGATTCGGGTGTGTTGGTGCATAATGATAGTTGTTCTTTGAATCCTCTAACTGATGTTGGAAAATTAATTACAAATCTAGCAAGAGAAAGAGGAATCTCTCCTGAGGCAATGGAGCAAATTTTATTAAAAAATAATAAAGTAGGTTCTTATGATGAGTTAGCACAAATGGTAAGAGACAAGAAACCTATAGAGATTGATTCAGGCAAAGGAACTCATAAAAATGGATTAACGAAAGAGTTTCAAGATAAGTATTATCCAGAAGTAGTCAGTACAAAAAAATTAGCATCTTATGAAAAGTTAGATGGTAAAAATATTTTTGATTTTGCAAATGAGGAATTGAAGCATCAAAAAGAAGCTTCTGAAAAAGCAGTGAAAGATGCAAAGAAAAAATACGATGATGCAGTGAAGGCTGGAAAATCTACAGCTCTTATTGATGGTCTAAAAAAAATCCTAACAGAAAGGGAAACTAATAATAAGAATATAAAAAGTTTAACACAGGGGCATATTATAGATCAAATTGCAGCAGTGAATGGAATGCGAACACAAGATTTATATACAAAGCTTGGGCAAGGATATTATAATGGAGGGACGGATGTTTATGCTGTTTTGACAAAGTATTATGACAAACAATTGGATCACCATGATGATGTAGGTTTTGCAAAAAAATTTGGAGACGGGTCAAGGGGATTGACTCATGCAGAAGCTCAATTAGCGAAATTAACTTATGGAAAAGATTTCCCAACGGATGATATTAAAATAAAACCAAATACAAGTCTACTCACAGGAAACCCATTGGGTAATTTTGGTAATTGGTTTGGTAATTTGAAAATACCATTTACCAATTTTAGACCTTTCAAGTATATCGCAAATGCTAATAATTCAATTACTGATGATTATAATATTTCCATGGCGACTAACGGTCTTAATTGGAATGGTTCCATAAAACCAGCATATAGAGAAACTTTAATTCATGAACTCGGGCATACAAATGATTTTCTGGATGGAAATGGTTATAGATTGAAAGCATCCATGGGATATGCGAATAACTTTTTTAATCCAATAAAGTGGTTATCAAATTTTGTAAATCAATCAAATCCTCTTGGAAATTTTATGTCTAATAATTTAACCAAAAAAGATTATCCCTATGATTTTGAAGTTCAAATGAAAGATTTAGACTATACGCCATTAGGACCAAATCGATATAGAGATATGGAGCCTGATGGGAAGGCAGAACTACCTGCTAATATGTTTGCACGCATAAGGAATGCACCAGTGGATGGTACAGGTAAAGGCGGAATAAACGGATTACAAGGTGAACATCAATATTATAACTATTTAAGACAATTTAGAAAAGACTGGGTCTATCCGCAGCCGAAGAAGGAGGGTCAACCTGTAAGAAGTAGGTAAAAAATTTGTACAAAATGAGGAGAATAGAAAAGTAGTAAAAAAGGAGATACCAAATGCACTTTTCAGAATCCGAG
>JANYCR010000515.1 GCA_025360185.1 Leptospiraceae bacterium
CTTCTCATTTGCTATGTAAAGTCTTACAGACTCTATTTTAAACTCTTTTGTGTATACTCTCATCTTGGTTTCCTTTCGGAAACCTAAATTTGTGTCCACTTTTTATGCAGTAGTCCATTAGCTGTACTAGTAATAAACAACCCAATCCCACAAAGCCCCCTTTTGCAAAGGGGGACTAAGGGGGATTCGAAATACTAAAAGGAACCACAAAAGAACTATGTTACCTTTCAACAAAAACTCCAAAGAAAAAGCCCGCAAGCTACGAGGATTCAAACCATATTATGGATATTAAAGCAATATCGTATCTTTCATCGGTGGTAATCTTTGAGAGGCTTCCTTAACTGGACAGCATTAGGCAATACACCGAAGGAGAAGCCCGACTTAAACTGTAGTAGATATATCCACTTCTTATCCTTAACAAAAATATTTTTTACTTTACACGGTAACCTAGATTTTTAATGTGAAATTTTAACCTGCCTTGTTGCATTATTTTAGGGTCAGGTTAAAAGTTGTCTGGAGAAAAGGTTTATTTTTGGCATTAACAGAGTCTGAGATTAAGGAAGTATTAGCTACTATAATTGAGCATCCAATTCAATTATTTTCCTTAGAAGTACAAGGCGCCAATGACCATTTTTTGATTGAGATTAATCTGGATAATCTCCAAGACCCAAGGGGTTCGGTTTCTATAACGGACTGCGAAAAAGTTTCAAGACGACTTATGGATTTTCTTGAGACGGCACATGGGCAAGAAAATTATACAATTCAGGTTTCATCCGCAGGGGCAGAAAGAGAATTGAGACTACCAGATGATTTGGGTAGGTTTCTTAATGTGCCTGTGAAGATTTTTTATTTGGAAAAAGGAAAGAAAGTGAATAATGTCTTTCAAATCTTAGCATTTGATGGAACGGTTGTAACTCTCGAGCCTTTGAATCATAAAAGTAAAAGATTATTAGGTGAAAGGGTAAGTTTGGACAAGAACGATATTGTAAAAGGTAATTTATACATAAAATTTTAATATGGCAACGAAACAAGTAAACAACGAAACGAATCTATTTGAAGCAATTCAACAATTTTGTTCTGACAAGGGTCTCTCTAAAGACTCTGTCTTGAATATAATTAAAGACTCTCTTGTGGGAGCTTATAAAAAGAAGCTTGGGCTTGAAGTAAGCAGTGAAGCAGATGTAAATGTTGAATTCAGTGATAAAAATGAAGTTGTCATTGTAGTTCCTAAGCAAGTAGTCGAGACTGCTAGCGATTCTCCTTTTGAAATCCCTCTTGCTAAAGCAAAACTCATTGATCCAGATGTAGAAGTTGGTGGAGTTGTCCAATTTAAAGAAAAGCCTATAGAGCTATCGCGTATCGTTTCCAACCAAGCGCGCCAGATGGTCTTTCAAAAATTGAAAGAGATGGAGCGCGAGTTATTATACAATGAATACAAAGTCAAAGAAGGTGAGTTAACTCACGGTTATTTCCAACGATGGATTAACAAAGATACGATGAGTATTGATCTCGGAAAAGTCGAAGGCATCATGCCTAAGAAAGAACAAAATCCCGGCGAAAAATACAAAGCAGGCGATAGACTCAAAGCTATCATTGCCCGTGTAGAACTTCGTAAAGATAAATTTAGAGATACAGGTCTTGTTATCACACTCTCTCGTGCATCCGGTGACTTCGTTAAGAAATTATTCGAAATGGAAATTCCTGAAATCTATGATGGACTTGTCCAGATTGTGGATATTGCCCGTTTGCCTTCAGTTAGAACTAAGATTGTAGTTCGTGGAACTCGCAGTGATATTGACCCAGTTGGAGCTTGCGTTGGTATGAAAGGCGTTCGTATTCAATCTATTGTTAGAGAGCTTGGCAATGAGCGAATCGATATTATCCAGTACTCTGATAATCCTTCTGAATTTATTACGAATGCAATTTCTCCTGCTAAACCAGTTGAAGTAAGAGTAGATCACGATAATCGTGAGGCATTAGTTATTGTTCCGGATGATTCTCTATCCCTTGCAATTGGCTCGAGTGGGTCTAACGTTAAGTTAGCCGTTCAGCTTTGTCAATTCAAGATTGATATCAAATCTATTTCTCAATACAACGAAGATATGACTTCACCTGAAGCAAGAGATAGATTAGATAGGTTATTTAATAATCATGTAGCCAACCATTCAAAAGTAGTTGAATCTACGGAAGATGACTCAAAGGGAACTCCTCTGAGTGAAATTCCAGGATTAACTCCTCGCGTTGTAAGTCTATTGCAAAGTGGTGGGGTGAATGATGTGGAAACTCTAATTGAAATGCAGTCGGAAGATCTTGCCAAGATTCCGGGTGTTGGACAGACAACTTCGGAGCAAATTTTGCGTCTCCTATCAGAGTCAGTAGAATTTGTAGAGGAGGGCTAAGCAGGCTAAACCGCTGGCACTCATTCGTGAGTTGCAAAGAAATTATGGAAGAAAAAAAAGATAACAAATCAATCAAAGATAAGCTTCTACAGGGACAGGATTCTTCTCACAAGAAAATTGTGATTAAGAGAAAATCCACTCCGATTGTCGATAATGCTTCTTCAAACACATCGACTTCACCAAAACCTAAAAAGGATTTGGATGTCCTGGTAAAAGAAGAGAACGAAAGACAGCAATTAGCACCGAAGCCATTTGTTCGACCTACAGATGAATCGAATGCAAGAATTATTGTAAATAGAAATATTCCAGAGCCTGTTAATAAGGAAAAAGAAAAAGAAAATTCTAGCTCTTCTCATTCACAGCAGGCACAAGAGCCAAAAAAACCAACTAACTACCAACAGAATTCGCAGCAAAGTTATGGACAGACTTCACATCCAAGAACGCCTAATCCTGTTTATCCACCTCGCTCTGGCGATAGAAATCCAATTATATCCAGACCGCAAAAACCTATTAGCGGGGGACCACAACAAAATCGTGATTCTTCTCAAGGAAATAATAGACCACCTCGCCCGCAGGGTAATTACCAGGGACAGCAAGGTGGTGCGGGTAATAGACCTTACCCACCTAGACCATATCCTCCAAGACCGGGTGGACCCGGACAGGGGCAGGGCGGTAATCGTCCATATCCTCCAAGACCTGGACAGGGAACAGGCGGCGGACAAGGTGGTGGTTTTGGTCAAAATAATCTTGACATTGCAAAAGATGCGGCTACTCCAGGGTTAACCGCAAGCCGTAAAAGAAATACTGGCGGTGGTAACAATGCATTTGATAGAAATAAAGATAAAAACAACGATCGCTCGCAAGAAAATAGCAAATTTTTTAAACAAATGTATAAGAAGCAGCAGGGAATTCCAATGTCTGGAACGACTGTACCAAAAGAAATTTCCATTATGGAAAATGTTCAAGTTGGCGAGCTTGCAAAAAAATTAAACCTAAAACCGGGTGATGTAATTGCAAAACTCATGAAAATGGGAATGATGGTTACAATCAATAACGTTATTGATAGCGACACTGCGATTTTACTTGCCGATGAATATGGCTGTGGAGTTAAGATTGTTTCCCTTTATGAAGAAACAGTTATCCAAGAAGAAAAAGATACGCCGGAGGATTATATCAATCGTCCACCAGTCGTTACTATCATGGGTCACGTTGACCATGGTAAGACAAAACTTCTAGATACAATTCGTAAAAGTGCTGTCATCGATACAGAATCCGGTGGAATCACCCAACATATTGGCGCTTACCAAGTAGCAACACCACGCGGTATAATTACTTTCCTAGATACTCCGGGTCACGAAGCGTTTACGTCTATGCGTGCTCGCGGTGCTTCCATTACTGATATAGTGGTGCTTGTAGTTGCTGCGGATGACGGTGTTAAGCCGCAAACTATAGAAGCGGTTAATCACGCGAAGGCGGCAGAGGTTCCAATTATTGTTGCGATTAACAAGATTGATTTACCTGCGGCTAATGTGGATAAAGTCTTACAAGAACTCACAAACTTAGAGTTACTTCCAGAAGAGTGGGGTGGTAAGACTATCGTATGTAAAATTTCTGCCCGCGAAAATATCGGAATAGATAAACTTCTCGAAATGATTCTCATTCAATCTGAAATGCTGACTCTTAAAGCAAATCCAAATCGAATTGCCAAAGGGACTATCATTGAAGCAAAACTCGATCCGGGTCGTGGTGCTGTTGCAACTGTTCTCATTCAAAATGGAACTCTGAGAATTGGAGATCCGTTCTTAGCAGGAGTTCATTCTGGACGTGTGCGTGCTATGTATAACGACCATGGGCAACAAATGCAATTTGCAGATCCTTCTTCTCCAGTTCTTGTGACTGGTCTAGAGGCAGTGCCTGATGCGGGAGATCCGTTTGACGTTATCCGCGACGAAAAAGAAGCACGAAATATTTCGCAACACAGAAAGGAATACCAACGCATTGGTCAAGCTTCTACAGTAGTAAAAGTAACTCTTGATAATATGAATGAAATTATATCGCAAGGTGGACTTAAGGAGCTAAAGATTATTATTAAGACTGACGTTCGTGGTTCTGCTGAAGCGATTAAAGAATCTCTAGAAAAACTTTCTACAAATGATGTTAAACTAAATGTGATTCATGCTGGAACTGGTGCGATTGTGGATACTGACATCATGCTTGCCTCAGCATCTAACGCTCTCGTTGTAGGTTTCCATGTTCGTGCGAACCCAAGAACTTTGGCGCTCGCCGATAAAGAAGGCGTTCAAATCAAATACTATAGCATCATCTATGATGTAGTAAATGAAATTAAAGCCGCTATGGAAGGACTTCTCGAACCTGAAAAAGTTGAGAAGAACGTTGGTAAACTTGAAATTAGAGATATATTCAAAATCTCCAAGGTTGGAAACATTGCTGGTTGTATGGTTACGTCCGGTAAGATTCAGAAAAACAATCTCATCCGCGTTGTGCGGGCTAACGTTGTTATCTTCGATGGTAAGTTAAGATCTCTCAAACGTGTGAAAGATGATGTTTCTGAAGTATTAACTGGATTCGAATGCGGTATCTTGGTAGATGGGTTTAACGACTTTGTAGTAGGCGACGAAATCGAAGTCTACGAAATCAACTCCATAGCAAGGAAGTTATAAAAGATTAAGTCACCTCGATACAATTTTCGCTGGCATCTCGATACAAAAAACCTCAAACAGATGAGGTTTTTCACTCGATGACCGATGCGAAAATCACTCGGTGACCGGATTTCAAGTATGTTGGAAAATCCTAAAGCATGAACGAAACACGTAAGAAAAAAATTGAATCGGAAATTATCAAGTCAATCGCAAAATTGATAGTATCCGGTAAAATGAAAGATACTAGAATTGGAATTGTCTCGGTTCATAGGGCTGAGCTTTCGAGTGATATGACCTCAGTCAAAGTATGGGTAACCTCTTATGTAGACGAGAAAGGCAAGAAGTCTTTACTAAATGCACTCCGCACTGCAAAAGGATTTTTTCAACATATATTAGCAAAAGAATTGCAACTCCGGCTAACGCCTAAAATTACTTTTCTCTGGGATGAAGATTATATCAAGTCTCTCGAGATGAATAATTTTATTGACAATCTTCCACCGATTCGAAATTACCAGGCGGAGACAGAGGGCTTAGTGCCTAATACTGATTTGCCGTCTAATGGGGAAGCTTTATCGGATAATGATGATTTACCCCAAGTAAAAGAGGAATCGAAGGATTAATTCAGGATTTTTTTTAGTTCATAAACCGCCCGGAATTACTTCCTCGGATCTGGTTTTAAAAATCAAAAAGCATAAAAAGCCTATTAAAATCGGGCATACAGGAACTTTAGATAAAGCTGCCGAAGGGCTTCTCATTTTACCATTCGGAGATTATACATCCTTCTCCAGTGTATTCTTAGAAGAGGATAAGGGCTATTTTGCGAAAGTGCGATTTGGCAGAAGCACAGACTCAGGTGATCGAGATGGAAATACGATAGAGGAAAAGTCACCAGAAGAAATTAAAACCTTCTATACTGAAAATATTTCGCGCATTCAAGAAGAAATTTTAAAGATCAAAGACACTACTTCGCAAATTCCACCTGTGATTTCTGCACTGAAAGTAGGTGGGATGAGGCAATCCTCTCTTTACCGTGGTGGTATTGAGTTTGAATCTGTTAGTCGCCAAATGCAGATTTACCAATTTGCATATCAGAATCTAACTGAGTCTGGATTTGAAATGAGTCTGCGCGTCAGCTCTGGAACTTATATTCGTAAAATCGTCATGGATTTGGGCGAGGTGCTTGGTTTTCCAATGTACATGGAAAGTCTTATCCGGATGTCGATTGGTAAGATTTCTCTGGAGCAAGCTCTTTCGGCAGATGAAATTCTTTTTCCTGATTGTAAATTTTCCAAGTTAGAAGATTTGATTAAGTTTCCCTGGGTTGATTTGAATGAGGTTCAAACAAAGTCCGTCCGTCACGGTGGTTATATTGATCCAAATGGAATAGAGGGAAATTTTCTTCTGCGAGATAATAATGGAAGCCTACTTGCTTGGTGTAGCACCCTTGATAAAAAAGCCCATTTGCCTTATAAATATCTAAAAGTTTTTTACAACCCGGATGAAAATTAGTTTATCAATAAAGCCTTGTTAATAACTTGGTCTAAAATAGAAGACGAATAACGTAATATGATAACAACAGAAATTAAGAAAACAATCATCACTGACTACCAGCAAAAAGCTGGCGATACTGGTTCTCCTGAAGTGCAAATAGCGCTTATGAATAGCAGAATCAATGACCTAAACATTCACTTTGGAACGCACAAGAAAGATCATCTCTCAAGAAGAGGTCTTTTGAGACTCGTTAGCCAGAGAAAGAAGATGCTGGACTACTTAAAATCTAAAAATCTTGACAGATATAGAAATCTCATCAAGAGACTTGGACTCCGAAAGTAATTCAGGATCTAATATGACATACAAACACAATCTAAATTTCGATAGGGAATCTATATCCATTGAAACTGGTAATTGGGCAAAGCAAGCCGATGGTAGCGTTGTCTACAGAATCGGAAACCTCGTTATGCTTGCAACCGTTTGCGCGGTAGATGATTCCAAAGAAGGACAGGATTTTTTTCCTTTAACTTGCGAATACACAGAAAAAATGTATTCCGTAGGACGTATTCCCGGTGGATATATTAAACGAGAAAGCAAACCTTCCGAATACGAAGTATTACTCTCTCGCATCATTGATAGACCGATTCGCCCTATGTTTCCAGAAGGTTACTTCTGTGAAATGCAGCTAATCGTAACTGTCCTCTCTGCGGATAAGAACGTTTCTACTCAGGGTCATGCGATTAGTGCGGCAAGTGCTGCGTTAATGGTTTCCGATATTCCATTTCATGGACCTTTAGCTGGTGTTCGTATTGGACGCATTGACGGCAAATTGATATATAACCCTGAAAATGACCAGATGCCAAAATCGGATATGGACATTATCGTTGCAGGAACTAGTGATTCGATTGTAATGATTGAAGGCGAGTGTAAAGAACTAACCAATCATGAACTACTCGAAGCATTAAAGTTTGCTCATGAGCATATTAAAGCAAGCGTAACTTTACAATCAGAATTTGCTAAAATTGTAAATAAACCCAAAAAAGAGATTAAACTTAAAGTCAAAGACGAAGCTTTATTTAAAAAAGTAAGAGATTTTTCTATTGAAAAAATTTCTACTGCTAATCGTAATTCTGACAAGCAAGCTAGATCAAAAGGAATTTCTGATGCAAATGCAGAAACCATTGCTTATTTCAAAGAACAAAATCTTACTGACTTAGAAATCAAAGAAGTAAAAAACTTTTTACACGAAGTAGAAGCTGAGGTAGTCCGCGATTTAATTTTCAAAGAAGGCTTGCGCGCCGACGGAAGAAAATTAGAAGAAGTGCGTGATATTTCTTGCGAATTAAACGTATTACCCGGTGCTCATGGATCTGCCGTTTTCACAAGAGGACAAACTCAATCTTTAGGAGTGGTTACTCTCGGTACTACCTCTGACAATCAACGTTATGAAACGATTGAAGGTCAGAAAGAAAAAAACTTCATGTTGCATTATAACTTTCCTGCTTACTCAGTAGGGGAAGTAAAACGTTCAGGAAGCCCTGGACGACGTGAAATAGGACACGGAAATTTAGCAGAGCGTGCGTTAAAAGCAGTTCTTCCTAAATTTACAGATTTCCCATACGTTATACGAATTGTTTCCGAAATTTTAGAATCAAATGGATCAAGCTCAATGGCATCTGTATGCAGTGGCTCTCTTGCTCTTATGTCGGGTGGTGTTCCTCTTAAGGCTGCCGTTTCCGGTGTTGCTATGGGACTCATTACATCGCCTAATAAAGAGTTTGCGATACTTACTGATATCGCCGGTATTGAAGATCACTTCGGTGACATGGATTTTAAATTAGCAGGAACCCGAAAAGGCATCACTGCATTCCAAATGGATTTGAAGATAACAGGCGTTGGTCTCGACGTGCTAGAAAAAGCGATCGCACAAGCAGAGCGTGGACGCACACATATCTTAAACGAAATGGAAAAATCCATTACTAAATCAGCGGACGAATTATCATTAACCGCTCCACGAATCACAATCAAAATGATTCCTAAAGACAGAATCGGAGAGTTGATTGGTCCAGGTGGAAAAAACATTCGCTCTATCATTGAACAAAGTAAAGCTGAGATCAATATTGACGACGATGGTAAAATTACTATTTCGAGTCCAGACGCTGAGTCTTCTCGCAAAGCTCTCGAAATTATCGAAGGCATGTTTGCGGAGGTCGAAGTAGGAAAAATCTATGAGGGTAAAGTCAAACGCATTACTGACTTCGGAGCTTTCGTAGAAATTCTACCTGGCAAAGAAGGTCTTTGTCATATTTCTAAACTTGATTCTAAGCGTGTGAACGCAGTCAGAGACGTTGTTTCTGAAGGCGAAATCATTCGCGTCAAAGTATTAGGTGTTGACAGACAGGGGAAAATGGATCTTTCCCGCAAAGATGCAATGCAGGACAGTCATTCCTGATAAATGAACCTAAGGCTAAATAAGAGTAAACTCTCTAACGGTCTAACGGTATTATTTCAACCTGTGCCAAATGCGACTAGTGTTGCCATTGGGCTCTGGGTAAAGATTGGCTCTAGGTATGAGAATGAATCTGAAAAAGGTTATACTCATTTTCTAGAGCATATGCTTTTTAAAGGCACTGAGAAAAGAACTTCTAAAAAACAAGCAGAAGACATTGAGAGAGTAGGTGGATTTTTTAACGCCGTCACATCACGTGAGTATACTTACTATTATGTGACAGTTGCTTCCTCCGAAATTGAACTGGGACTCGATATTCTTTCTGATATGGTGTTTCATCCACTCTTAAAACCAGAAGATATTAAAAACGAATCCAATGTAATCTTAGAAGAATTAAAAAGCTATGAAGACAGCCCTGATGATTATGTGTATGATGAGTATTTTAAAAATATTTTTAAGAATCATCCATTAGGACAAGACATTATCGGCTCACGTGAATCAGTCGCCGGTGCTACTGCCGATTCTATCCAGGCTTATTACAAAAAACATTATATTCCCGGTAGAATGGTATTATCCGTAGCGGGGGATTTTCCCGATGAGCAAGTCCAAAGACTTGCTGAAAAATTCTTTAGCATGAGAGTAGATAGACCATTAGCCACACTTACGAATGATCCGGTAGAGAAATCATTCAGTGTTCACTTTATCAAAAGAAATTTAGAACAAGTAAATTTTCTTTTGGGTGCAGAGGGATTTGCCCGCGATTTTAAAACTGCTGTTAGGCTAAATGTAATCTCCAATATATTCGGTGGTGGTATGTCTTCCCGATTATTTCAAAAAATTCGTGAAGACAAAGGTCTTTGTTATAGCATTAGTTCCTTTCCTTCTTCTTACTTGGATACGGGGATAATGAATATTAACTGTGGAACTTCTAAAGACAAACTTTTATTAGCCGTTGATTCTATATTCGAAGAAATCAGACTTTTGAAAAAAGATGGATTTACTGAAGACGAGCTTATATTTTCAAAGGGGAATCAAAAAGGCGGACTCGCTATCGGATACGAAATTCCAGAAAATCGTATGACAGATATTGCAATGCAGGAAATTTACTTTGAGCATTTTTATGGTTATCAAGATAGACTCGATGAGCTATTCTCCGTTACCCTCGAGGAAATAAATGAACTAGTTCAGAAAATATTCTCTATTGAACAAATGCATTTTACTGGAATTGGAAATATTTCTAAAGCTGATATAAAGAAGATACAGACGAAGATTTAAAAAAAGTTACCATGCGAAGGCGTTGGTCGCGAATAGATGGAGCGAAGGGATGAATGCACGCCGAGGACACCGATAAAAGATACGATAGTTCTTTAATATTCGCAATTGGTTTGAATCCGTATCATTTTTTATCGTTCTTTTATCGTTCTTTTATCGGTGTCCATCGGTGGTAATCAGTTTCATATTATTAGGGTTAAGGTGGAATATTGGGAATGACGCTGAGGATAATCTAAATGAATAACATACAAATCAAAATACAAAAGTTTTTTCCTGATGTAAAACTCCCCGAAAAGAAAACTCCGGGTGCGGCTGCTATGGATATTGCGGCTTATTGTCCTAAGGCTAATATTGTGTTGCCTGTTGGAGAGACAGTTCTAATTCCGACTGGGTTTTGTTTGGAAATTCCGGATGGATATTTTTTAGAGATTCGTCCTCGTTCTGGTTTTTCGTCTAAAGAAAATATTATAATACCAAATTCTCCGGGAACGATTGATTCGGACTACCGCGGACAAGTATTTGTTCCTCTTTTGAATTTAGGTAAGTATCCATTTGCTATTACAAATGGACTTCGCATTGCACAAATGCTTGTTAGCCTCTCAATAGATATGGATTGGAATCTAGTCGATGAAATTTCGCTTAATACGGAACGCGGCACAGGTGGATTTGGATCTACGGGAAAAAATTAAAGTAATTAAACTTGAATCCGAATTAAGACTCACGTTAAGAAATTTGCACTAAATTTTCAAAGAAAGAATTTATTTTTTTGCAGATGGACTTCCTTTTTTATCTCCTCCTCCTTGCGCTGGTTTTTTGTCTCCACCACCCTGTGGCGGTTTAGTGCTTTGAGGATTTGCATTTTTTGTAGCGGCTCTTTCTTCTTTGAATTTACCAATAAAATATTTAATAATAAAACTGAGAATAAAATATCCTACAATGAAGACATACCACATTGGATCTATAACTGTATTTTCCATTATGTTACCTTAAAATCCTCTCACGGATAACAAACATTTTCTCCTTCGCGGGTAAGTCATTTCTCCCGCCAAGCTCTTCGTCGTGGAAATAATAGACTAGCCTAGCATAGAGGGTTTTCTTATTGTTGGGCGCATCAATCGTGAGAGAGATTAATTCATCGTTTGGAGTGAGTCCAGTGTTCCGAATGAGGGTACGATTCCAAAACGTATTTCCCCCAATGTTTCCAATACCGTAAGTTCGCGCCCATTTTTTTCGATAGTGCATCTGCTTGTATTCAGAATCGGTTGCAATCTCTAATTGAATGGAATGAAATAAATCTCCCGTTGGTAAAATATGTGCACGATTGTTTTTCAGTTTTAGGCTAATATGAAGTAACCCTTTATCTGAAAATTCATATTCTATACCTGAAAAATCTTTTTTTAATCTTTCGCTATCATGATTTCC
>JANYCR010000536.1 GCA_025360185.1 Leptospiraceae bacterium
AGAAAGTCTTCATTCTGCAAAGAGAGAGGCTAAGAATTTTTTTGCGAACGATACGATATTCATTGAAAAATTTGTTTCGAATCCGAGGCATATTGAATTTCAAGTTTTTGGCGACAAACAAGGAAATGCCGTTCATATATTTGAAAGAGATTGCTCTATTCAAAGAAGACACCAAAAGATTATAGAAGAAGCTCCAGCGTTTAATTTAGATAATTTGCTTCGTAAAAGAATGGGTGAAGTTGCAGTTCAAGTTGTGAAATCTATTTCATACTTAGGTGCTGGAACGGTAGAGTTTATCGTAAGTGATAAAAATGAATTTTATTTTATGGAGATGAATACCCGTCTGCAAGTTGAACATCCTGTTACAGAAATGGTAACAGGAATTGATTTAGTAGAATTGCAAATTAAAATCGCAGAAGGGGAATCTTTAAATCTAAAACCTAAACTTTTAGACAAACATTCAATTGAGGTAAGAATTTATGCAGAAGATCCAGAAAATAATTTCCTCCCTTCCACCGGTAAAATTTTATTTTTAGAAAATCCTACTGGTGATGGAGTTCGACTTGATTCTGGAATTGAGCAGGGATCAGAAGTTACGATTTACTATGATCCCATGATCGCAAAATTGATAGTAACCGCAAGCGATAGGAAGACTTGTATTGATAATCTGATTTCTGCCTTGAATAAATTTATTTTATTTGGGATAACAACGAATATCTCCTATCTCAAGACAATTCTTTCTCATGAAGAGTTTCGCAACGGAAATCTAAATACAGGATTTATTGATAAATACCTCAAAGATCAAAATAAGGAAGAACTTCCAGTTGTCGAAATAGCAAGCTATGTATTCGCAATTTTTAAATTACTTTTTAAAGCTAAATCTGTTCATGAAAGACTTTCCGGCTTTCAGTTTTGGGGAAATGATTCATCTGAAAGTAAGAATCTCTCCACTGAAATTCCAAAAGATTTTTTAAACGCGACTGCTAAACTGAAATATAAAAATGATTTGTACGAAGTAAATACTTTGTCTGTCTTTGAAGACGAAAGTCATTTTAGAATACGAACATCTATTTTAAATCAGACAAATTCCAATCCTCTTCAGAAAGAAATTTTAATTCCAAGAAATATTCAGGGTAACCGATTTTTAACTTCCGAGAAAAAAGAAATTGTATTCTTTCAATATGGGCTAAGAATGTTTATCCACTATAAAGGTGAATCGTTCATATTTAAAAAAGAACAACAAGCATCTTCTAGTGCGGTTAACAACTCTAATGCGTTTACAAGTCCAATGCCAGGAAAAGTAATCCAGATTTTCGTAAAAGAAAAGGATCTAGTTAAGGCAGGCGACACTCTCGCGATTGTTGAAGCTATGAAAATGGAAAATGCAATCAAGTCTCATAAAGATTGTGAGATAACAGAGATTTGCTGCAAACCTGGAGATTTAGTAAGACAAGAAGATGTGCTTATTCGCGTGAAGTGAGTTTTCTGTCACCCTGCTCAGACGGTGTATAGGGTAATTTGTGTTTCCAGACCAAATATCAATTGACATTTTTTTATCAAAATGACAATAATCTACTATGCCCGCATTACTTCACAGACAACCCAAAACAAAATCTTTAGAACTCAATATAGATATGCCTCGTTATGCAGAAATGAAATTGAGTAGAGAGGAATACCTAGATTTAGAAGAAGACGGGTTCAAATACGATATGATAGAAGGAGTTTTAAAGGTGGCACCTAGTGGAGAGTTTGAACATGGAAAGTTACAATTAAGTTTTGGGTCTAAGTTGATTACTTATTTAGAAAAAACCGACGTAGGAAAAGCTGTTACTGAAATAGATACATTTTTACCAGACGGGGGAGATGTTGTTAGACCTGACGTAAGTTTTATTCTTACTGAAAATCTTCCTATTGTAAAGACTCATATTCATGGAGTTCCGGATTTAGTATGCGAAGTCCTTTCACCTGGCTCAATGAAAAGAGATTTAGGTATTAAGGCGCAGCGATATTTAAAAAATGGAGTGAACGAATACTGGGTAGTATTCCCAAAAGAAAAAAAAATAGAACTCTGGATTAATAAAAACAAAAAAGAATGGGATAGAAAATCTACCCCAATCTTAAAAAGTTCTCTCCTAAAAGGTTTTAAGATCAACCAAAAAGATTTTTTTAAATAGGATAACTTTATTTAGTCTCAGACTTTTTTACCTTCTTCCATATCAAGCTCTACTAGAACTCCATCAATAATATCCGCGAGTTCAACTAACTGTTCTTTCGTAAGATGGGATATTAACTGTTTGCCAAAAGTATTTAAAACTCCAAGTCCAGCATTTACTCCCATATTGACCACGCCACGACTAATAGCGCCTAACTTTAAAATTTCCAGAGGTCTGACAAAATAATATTCCATACTTTCTTTTGAAATTTCGTATATTGCGCGTAACGCTTTTTCGGGCATTTGTTTATCGGTCGGATTATTTCGAAGCATCTCTGTTGCTTCTTTTGTTTTGCGCGCGGTTTCTAAGGAAACGGGGCTGACTAAATAAGGAGTTTTTTCTTGCCGCTGATTCATCGTAAAACCTCTGTTAGGCGAAAATAAAAATACATGTAAATAGCCTCTATATTATTCTAATTAACGTCAACTTATTTATGGTAAGTGATAAGGTTTGGGCGGCGTGTTCTTTAAAATTTCAAAACTCCTGTAGAATTTTTCTCTATCGCCTTCTCTAAATCCTGTAATTAACAAGCCAAGAATCATATCGTCATGCTCATCTTTTCCTAAATATCGTATTTCACAAAGAACATTTATGGCAGATTGCATTTTAAAAAATATATCAAAATTAAATCCTGATACATGAGGCAAATGTTGTTTTAACTCTCTATCTGTAATTTTAATTTTGAGACCGTCTCGAGATAAATCTAATATTTTGTATTTCCCTGTATTCAAAATAAAATTTGATTCACGGATTCTATCGATCATTTCAAATGTTAGAATTTTAATTTCCATCACTTGGTCGATGTCGATTGGCTTAGATCGACTCTGGATATGAACATAACCAAAAGGAGTTGCAATATTTTGCGTATTCACATAAATAACTGGCATGATAATTTCGGAGACAATATTTTTTGTCTTATACATATTGATGAGTTGATTTATTTCTGTATTGTATTCATCTTCCAGATTAATAAAATCATCATCTGCTAATGTAGTATAACTTCTTCTATCCTGGGTATTTGCGACAAACAGCGTTTTACCAGATTCTCTCACTACTTGAAATCTTTCATCGAGGTCATGTTTGAAAATGTCTATCTTAATATAATCGAAATTTTTCTTTAATCTGTTTTCGTAGTCGGTAAAATTAATTTTCATGTAAGTAGGAATCGTGTGCATCGATGTATCAATGGATACTCCACTGGTTCGGATATTTGTCACCCAGACTTGCTCCGGGGATGGATGGACTCGGTCATTTTTGCGCTCTTTATTGGAAACTAGAAATTTGTTAATTTGCAGAAGAAATAAGTTACCGGGTTTCTCACCGAGGACTATGCAATCGAACTGGATATAGCGACCTAAAAGCTTTGTCAAAACTACAGTCTGACCTTTTCTTAAAACATAGCCAGGATCTAACTTTTCTACAATAATTTTGAGTCCGTCCGGGCTGTGCTCTAGGAGTTTTACTTGGGTTTCCGTGTCTTTTATTTGCATTTCTATTTTGCTTAAATGCTTTGCCAGTATCACGGCTCGTTTATGAGGCTCCTTGATATCTACAGTTTCACGAATTTTTCTATCAATGATTTCCAAATTCTTTTGGCTCCTATCAACTTCTAAATGAAATTTCTCTTGCAATTCAATCCAAGGCAATTTAATTGTGGATATGACCAGTTCAATAATTAAAAATCAACCAGTTCAAGACGGACTCTCCGGAGAGCAACTGTTCTCTGCTCAAATCGGACTTACCTACAGGGATTTTTTAGTTCTCCCCGGTTACATTGACTTCAACCCATCCGATGTAAATCTAGAATCGAAAGTCAGTCGTAACATCACAATCAAACGTCCCCTTATCAGTTCACCAATGGACACCGTTACGGAATCTGCAATGGCAATCGCGCTAGCCCTACAAGGTGGATTAGGCATAATACATTATAATAACTCTATTACAGAGCAAGTAAATTTTGTAAGAAAAGTTAAAAGATATGAAAATGGTTTCATCACAGATCCAATTATACTAGGTCCTGAAAATACCATTGAAGACTTGGATGAAATCAAAGAAAAGTTTGGGTTCTCTGGAATCCCAATTACGGAAGATGGTTCATTCAATGGAAAATTAATTGGAATTGTAACTAACCGTGATATTGATTTCGAGCCAAATCGCACTGTAAAACTAGGAACTGTGATGACAACAAATCTTGTTACTGCTCCAGTGGGAATTAGCTTAAAAGAAGCTAATAATATATTACGCGTCAAGAAAGTAGGTAAGCTTCCAATCATTGACAATGAAGGAAAATTGGTTGCCATTGTTAGCCGCTCAGACTTAAAGAAAAATAAAGAGTTTCCTGATTCATCTAAAGATCACAGCAAACGCTTGTTAGTCGGTGCTGCTGTTTCTACATTGCCTGAGTCTAGAGATAGAGTCGCTGCTTTATACGATGCAGGTGTGGATGCAATTATCATTGATTCTGCGCAGGGAAATTCCAGCTATCAAATTGAGATGATTAAATTCATCAAAGCAAATTTTAAAAACCTAGACGTGATTGCGGGTAACGTCGTCACGAAAGAACAAAGTCGTTCTCTCATTGAAGCCGGTGCGGATGGACTTCGCGTTGGTATGGGACCTGGATCTATTTGTATTACGCAGGAGACAATGGCTGTTGGTCGCGCGCAGGCAACGGCTGTTCATATGACTGCAAGTTATGCTGCCCAATTTGGAGTTCCTGTAATTGCAGACGGTGGAATCAGTAATATAGGCGACATCGCAAACGCGCTCGCAATTGGCGCATCAACATGCATGATGGGCTCCATGTTTGCTGGGACAAATGAAGCACCGGGTGATTACTTCTATGAAAATGGAATTCGTCTCAAGAAATATCGTGGAATGGCAAGTCTCGAAGCGATGAAAGCAGGTGGGGATAAGAGATACTTTAGTGAGAGCCAAAAAATCAAAGTAGCACAAGGTGTAAGTGGTGCGGTAGTTGACAAAGGTTCTGTGATTAACTTTGTTCCATACTTAATACAAGGACTTCGCCAATCATTTCAGGATATGGGTCACAAATCTATTCCTGAATTACATGAAGCACTTAAGAATGGAACTCTTCGTTTTGAAAGACGCTCCGAGTCTGCACAAGCACAGGGTTCCGTGCATGGATTGTATTCTTATACAAGCCCGACGATGAGAGTGGAATAGAGGTCACTTCGATACAATTTGCGACCCGGTCATCGAGTGAAAAATCCAATTCTTATTGGATTTTTTGTATCGAGATGCCAACGCAAATCACTCAGTGACCGGATTTTTTAGTATTCTTTGTGATTATCTAGCAAAACTTCTATGAAAAAAATAATCTTATTACTTTTAATTACATTATTAAGCACAACGTTATCCGCGAGAGAGGTTACTTTTCTTCCTGCTTACGTAGTGGGTGAAGAGCCGGCTGCTTTGAAAAAGAAAGATAATCTTTCGACAGGAGTGTCAGAGTTAATTGGCTATTATGCGAACGAAAATTATATCGTGGAAGTTTCTGATCCTGATAAAGTGAAGACTTATATTTCTGAGTTGGGTGAGGAAATGGACAGAAAGCCCAGTCGTTCTTTGTTGAGCGGAGTCTGCGAAGAATTTAGTTCAGACTTTATTGTAAAAACAGAAATTAACTTTGACACAAATATTTCTATTCTATCTGAAGTTTATAATTGCAGGGGAAAGGTAATTGCTTCAAATGAAAGCTTATTTAAGGATAATTTCTATTTGGCGATGGAGAAGCACACAAAGAAAACTTTGAGTTTTCTTGTCCCAAAAAATAAATCTAATTCTACAATTGACTCGAAAGGGGAAGAGGAAATCATATTCCTATTTGATCTTTCGGGATCACTCACAAGAGAAATTAAATCCGTTGTGAATTATATTGAGTCGATTACAGGTTCGAAGAATCTTTCCCTCGGCGCTGTATTTGTTGGGGAAAATTCTATTAAGATAATTAAACCTTCCTTTAATCACGCTAAACTAAAAGAAGAGCTCGGTAGAATTAAACAGGGTGGGGACATTGGACTAGATAGAATTACCCAGGGTTTAATAAAGGTTCGCTCTGAATTTGGGGTTTCTAAAATTTCCAAGAAGAAATTTATTATCATAACAGATGCAAAGAGTAATTCTTCTACCGATTACGGCTATTTATCCGCAGTGCAGGCAGTTAGAGAGCTAGGCTATAATACATTTATCGTCACGGGTTCGTTCTTTGATTTTAAATCCATGAGCTTACACAAGAAAGCCGCTAAATCAGGTGGAAATAATTTACAGCAAATTACGCATTATCAAAAAATTGGAACTACAAAGGGGTATAGGACGATTTACCTCTACGATAGAAATATTTATTATGATGAGTCTGAACAGGTAAATCCAAAAGAATTAGATTTAAAAGAGATGGCTCTTGTAGAAGAAGGAAGAGTGTTGGGTAAGGTTGATTTTGCGCACCCTGATAATATGAGTGATGTTTTCGAAAAAGTGCAGGGAACAAGACTTATTGAAAAACAGGCTATAAAATCAAATATCGAACATATCATCGAGAAATTAGTTCAGAGTAAACCGGGTGGAATGAATTTTGCGGGGAGTAAAATTTTAATCAAGGCGGGAACTACATCATTTTGGTTGACTCTTAATTCTTCAAATGAGTCCTTAGAAAATCAAGAAGTTTCCATCAGAGCTAGCTTTGTAAAAGATGAATTCAGTGCTAACGGATTTGCTAATATTCCTGCAGAGACAATTATCATTAAAGAAAATATTCCAAAACTTTTAGTATTAGAGCCTGCACAAATTCGGAACTTTTTAAAATCGAACGGAGTATTTACTTGTTTCGTTTCGGGAAAAATTTTAGAGGTTAAATAGAAATTTCTGATAGTTAGATTTATATTTTTACTTGGCATTAAAATCTTAAATTTAGGACGAATAAGTTTTTTGCGATGCTTATTTAATTAGAGAGAATGATTAAATTATAATTAAACTATTAATTCTACCAATAGACTTCTCAATTGCTAAGTCGATTATGATGAAACTGAAAAACTTCCCTTTAATCTTATTTTTTTTGGGGATGCAAATTTTAAGCGCTAATCCAATTCAAATTGACGGAGGCAAAGATAGTTATACCACTGCCTTTCATTTACAATACCTAGAAGACAAAGACTCAAGTTTAACCTGGGAAGACTTGGAAAAATCTGAAATCCAGCAGAAGTTCAAACAATCCGAAACTGATTCTTTAGGGTTTGGTTTTACTGATTCTGTTTTTTGGGTAGTCATTCCCTATGAGGCAAATATTGATTTAGCCGAATATATACTTGAGATCGATTACCCCTTGATTGACAAAATCGAATTCGGATATAAAAATATAAAAGGAGAAGCAATCAATAAAAGAGCAGGTCGACGTTACTTGTTTTCTGAAAGAGAGTTCTTTCATCGAAATTTTTTGTTTTCGATGAAAGACTTGAATAAGTCGGGAAAAATATACTTTCGTTTTCAAACAGAAAGCTCAATGCAGCTACGAATTATTATCCACAAACAAAAAAAATTTTGGGAGAAGGAGCAAGTTGAATTAGGTTTTCAAATTATTTTTTTAGGTATAGTTGGTTCGATGCTATTTTACAATCTTCTTCTAGGAATCTCTTTACGAGATAGCACTTATTTCTATTATCTGTTTTATCTTATATCTGCGGGACTATTCATTTCAGGACTTAAGGGTTTGAATTACCAGTTTTTATGGGGAAATTCTGTTGCATGGAATCATCTTTCCGGACCTGTCTTGCTCGCTCTTACTAATTTAGGGATTTTACTTTTTGCAAATTCGTTTTTAAAGTTAAAAGAGAATTTACCGTATCTCTATAAAGTTTTTTCTATTCTCATTATTATTTCATCGGTTTGCTTATTGTCTTCCTTACTAGTTTCTTATAGGGCGATAGCACGTATTTTAGTTTTTCTTGTTCTTGTAAATGCACTCGCTTCTATTCTTGCCGGGTTTATAATTGTTCGTAGAGGTTATAGACCTGCAAAAATTTATTTAGTAGCTTGGGGTATATTACTATTAGGCGCTTATCAGCATGAATTAGGATTAGCTAGAAAAATTCAACAATCCATTATTCCACGAATGACTCCGAAAATTAATGGTCTTGTCATTGCTGCCTGGTATAAGCCGATGGAAAGTATTGGTGGCGATTTTTATGATTTTCACCAAAGTGGAGAAAACTTAGGGTTTATAATGGCGGATGTTTCCGGTCATGGAGTTCCCGCTGCATTGATTGTTTCAACATTGAAAACTGCATTTTGGTTTCAAGAGCATAATCTAAATTTACCGGAGAAATTACTTTTAAGTATGAATGAAATTTTGAAAGGGAAAGCGGGTAACGAATTTGTAACCGCTTGCTATGGATACATTGATTTTAAAAACAGAGTATTAAAAACAAGTAACGCAGGACATTCTGACCTTTTAATCTATCGACAAAGTGAAGGTAATATTATTTTTTCGAATCCGATATTCGGATCGCAGGAAATTCAGTTAGAAACGGGAGATAGAATTTTATTATACACAGACGGGCTTTTTGAGGTAAGTAATAAATCAGAAGAATTGTTTGGTGAAGAAAGGCTTTGTAATTTATTAAAGGAAAATCCACAATTACCAGCATTAGAATTTGGAGATTTACTTTTACGGGCTGTAATGAATTGGTCAAAAAATAAAGAGCAACTCGACGATGATATTGCGCTTATCGTTATAGATATAGTAGCTTAACGTAATATTACTGCAAGTAATTATTTTTATTTTAAGGAAGTGATTGCTTAATTAAGAAATCAAAGTAAGCTAGTAAAATTAGTAATGATATATATCAATTACCAAAAGTAATTTCCGAGTAGTATTTTTGTATTGTTAATAGATTTTCTAAAGTCTGTAAAGATTAAAGCTATGATGAATTTTTTTTGCATTTATATATTAACTCTTCTTCCGCTTTTACCTAGTCCCCTTATGATTGATGGGTCTAAGGATACATATAAACTTAATCCTTATGTTTATTGGCTTGAAGATAAAACGCGTAATCTTACAGTTCAAGATATTTTGAACCCTGCAATGCTTGGCAAATTTCAATTGAATGAAAAAGAAGTTCCTAGTTTCGGAATAACTCAATCGGTGTATTGGTTCTATATAGAGTATGAGGCTAAAGACAAATTAGATATCTACCTACTCGAAATCGAATATCCGCTGTTAGATAATGTAATCTATTCTTATATGAATAATAAAGAAGAGTGGGTTCATAAAACTGTAGGGGATACGTTCCATTTTGCGCAGAGGGAAATAGATCACAGAAATTTTATTTTTCCACTGAAAGATTTAAAGTCAAATGGAAAATTATTTTTCAAAATAAGAACGAGTGGCTCTATGCAGGTTCCTATTTCTATTCATAAGCAGAATTATTTTTGGGAGAAAGATCAAAAGTTTCTTTCTATTCAAATGATTTTTTTGGGAATTATGGGAGCGATGATTTTATATAATGCGCTACTAGGTATTTCTTTAAATGATAGTACTTATTTCTTCTATATATTTTATTTAATTTCAGTTACACTATTTGAAACATCTTTAAACGGAATTAGTTACCAATTTTTCTGGAAAGATTTTACCTATTGGAATGAAATTTCCATTCCAGTATTTGTTTCACTTACTAATATCGGAATCTCTGCTTTTATTATTTCTTTTTTAAAATTAAAAATAAATTTACCTTTCTTGTATAAAATATTTCGGATAATCATTATAATCTCCATTGTCTGCGTGGGGTTATGCTTCTTTATTTCTTATTCCAAAATCATTAAGTTGGCTATGATATTCACAGCAATTTCTTCTCTGCTATCAATTTTTACTGCATTTCTAATTGCGAGGAGAGGATATAGGCCTGCTAAGATTTATTTATTCGCCTGGTGTATTTTTTTACTTGGAGCTACGCTTCTTGCGTTCAACCGATTTCAAATCGTCCCGGTGAATGTATTTACGGAAAATACAGTACAACTGGGAATAGCCGTTGAATCTATTTTGATTTCCTTTGCGTTAGCCGACAGAATAAAAATATTGCAGAGAGAGAAAGAAAAAGCTCAGGAAGAATATATCGCATTGTTTAATAATTTGAATGTAGGGGCTTATAGGAATACGGGTGGAAAAAAAGGAACATTTTTAAAGGCTAATCCTGCTATTGCGCGAATGTTCGGTTTTGATAGTGTGGATGAATTTATGAAGACGGACGTTGCTGATTTGTATGCAGATCCAACAGAACGAATTCGATTCGTGGAGATGATGAAAGCAAAAAAAGAGTGCCACAAATATGAATTACTATTAAAGAGAAAAGACAAATCACTGTTTAGCGCTTCTTTAACGGCAAGAATTTATTATGATAAAGAAAATAAATACGATTATATGGATAGTATTATTGAAGATAATACTGCAATGAAAGAAGCTCAGATGCAATTAGAAAAAATTCAATCAGAGTCTATTGAATCTTTTAAAAAAGCATATCAAATTGAATCGGAATTAAGTGTTTTCAAAAATGAAATGGATCTTGCAAAAAAAATTCAGCAATCAATGATTCCAAATAGAACACCGAAGATTGATGGATTTGAAATTGAAGCCTGGTATAAACCGATGGAAAGTATCGGTGGGGATTTTTATGATTTTCAAACGAAAGGCGGTTATCTGGGATTTATTATTGCCGATGTTTCAGGTCATGGAGTTCCTGCGGCGCTTATCGTTTCTACTTTTAAAACTGCATTTTGGTTTCAGGAGCAACTGATTCCTAAACCAGCATTTTGGTTTCAAGAACAGAATTTACCTAAGCCTGAAGAATTACTTTCCAATATGAATAAAATTTTAAAAGGGAAATCAGGTGGTGAGTTTGTAACTGCATGTTATGGGTATATAGACATTAAGCGCAAGATTTTAAAAACTGGTAACGCTGGACATTCTGATTTACTTATCTATAGAAGTAAAGAATCGAAATTATTTTCCCTGAATCCAAAAGGTCCTGCATTATGTGTTTTTAAAGATCCTGAATTCGAATCAGAAGAATTTCAATTAGAAAAAGGAGATAGAATTTTTCTTTATACCGATGGTTTGTTCGAAGTAAGAAATAAGGCAGAAGAACAATTTGGCGAAAGACAACTTTCTCAAATGTTAAAAGATTATAGTTCGTTATCCGCGCAAGAGTTTGGGAATTTTATTTTAAATAAAGTATTAGACTGGTCGGATGAGAAGCAGCTAGATGATGATATCGCCTTGATAGTCATTGATATTACAGCATAAATTTGAACAAAAAATAAAAATGAACTTTTTTTCGGAACCTAAATAAAAATCCTAGTTCTAATTCAAACAAAACTACTCAAAAGAGGTAATTTAATGAGACAATTTTTAATCGTAGCTTTAGCAATTTCCCTAATCGGAACTTTTTCGATTTCCGCGCATGACGATAAAGGCAAAGGGCATATGGG
>JANYCR010000541.1 GCA_025360185.1 Leptospiraceae bacterium
GAAAATATCATTAGCTGCTCTTTGCAGACACAGACGAACGGAATCATCAACTGCTGTAGCGGAAAGCCGATCTCGGTAAGAAATTTTGTAGAGCAATACTTAAGAGAAAAAAAAATAAGTATCAAGCTGAATTTGGGTTACTATCCGTATGCCGATTATGAACCAATGGCATTTTGGGGTGACAATACAAAGCTCAGACGAATTTTAGAAAGTTCTAATTAATAAATAGATTTCGTTTTTTTAAAGAATCCATCTCTTAATCCTATTAGAAAAAACTTTAAATTTAAAAATTTATTTTTTTCAAAAATAAAAACTCTAACATTGTCAGCAAAAAAATTTCCAAGGTCAATTAAGAACCATCCCGGAAATTGGAATGCATATAATTTCCAAGTCCAAATTCTATTTCGAATCATGTAGTATCTTCTCTCTGGACTATGATTTGTTGGATGAAAAGCGATTTGTCCAACTTGTATGCTTTTAGTATTTCCTAGCCGATGCGCAAGTTTCGCAGAACGAATTACTGAAATTGTATAGTCATTTGCCCTTACCCGCAGACAATACTCAATGTCGATGTAATCAATAAAATAATCTTCTCGCATTAAACCACATTTTTGAACTACTTCCTTTGAAACAAGACTCCCAGATGAGATAACCGTATTTACGTTCTCTAATTTACGCATAATACTTGTAAATCCCACTCTTTTATAAAAACATTTTGTTTTTATCCAATACTTCTGCTCTTTGTTTGAATTCTCATGTAGAATATGACATGCAGCAATTCCAAGTTTTGAATTTTCTTCCAACTCCCTCTTTAATTTCTCCACACTCCCTTTACTTAATCTAGAATCATCATCTAGAAAAAGAAAATAATCCCCGCCTAGTTCTATTCCTTTCCGAATTCCTATATTTTGCGCTTTTGCTAGTCCCAGATTTTTTGTTTGCAAGAGAACTTTAATTTTTTCATTACTCAAACGGATGTTAATTTGATTCTGTATATGATTGGTAGATCCGTTTTCGATCAGTATTAAGTAATCGACCTCTGCTAAGATTTCGTTTGTATAAAGAATTAAATCTTCTAAATTTGGTTGGTAACTTACGATTATCCCTATGATCATTATTAATTTCCGTCTAAAGGACATTGATTCCTATGAGTTTGCTATTGTAAATCATATATATTGCGCATTGCTGAAAACGGGTTTCAAAAGTCTTTCGAATGAAATAATACGTGCAAAAAATCATAAAACTGTGGTAATGTATTTTTATGAAAACTCTATCCTCTTTTTTATTTGTAGTCTACTTACTTTTTTCGGGATCTTCGTTTGCACAAGCCTTCGATGTAAAATCAGTTCCAAATCCTAGAACTACTAACGGTGGTTTTATTGCAGACCCGGGCAATTTTTTAAGTGATGCAGAGAGAACCCGATTGAATTCAGAGCTTATCGACCTAGAGAAAGCGGCTACGGCTGAGTTTGCGATTGTAATTTTGCCTTCTATTGGGCAAGCCAATCCGAAAGAGTTTGCAGTGGAACTTTTTAATTATTGGGGAATTGGAAAAAAAGGAAAAGATAATGGTCTTTTGCTGCTGCTTGTAATGGATCAGCGAAGATGGGAATTTGAAACCGGCTATGGACTTGAAGGAGTTTTGCCCGATGCAATTTTAAAACGAATAGGCGAAGATGAATTAGTCCCTAATTTAAAAAAGAAAGATTATAATGCTGGCTTTGCAAATGTAATCTCTGCGGTTACTAAACAAATTAAAAATGAACCAGAAGCGGTTACTCCTTATACATCGCCGGCGACGCCTGTGGAAGAGCAAACACAAGGAGAGATGGAAAAATACGAAATACCTTTTTTTCAAAATTTAATTTTCTATTTCTTAGCTTACTTTCATTATGTTATTCCAATCTATGCAATTTTATTCTTTGGTGGCGTATATTATCTAAAAAATAGAGAGGGGAAAAAAAACTCTGTTTTATTTTCAGGAAATATTATCAATTGGAAGTTGATTACAATTGGCTTAATTCCCTTTGTATTAAATGCAGCCTATGTATTTTTTAT
>JANYCR010000542.1 GCA_025360185.1 Leptospiraceae bacterium
CTTGAACACTTGAAGATTTTTTTTCGTTTTGATTTTCTTTAGAATTATTTGTAGGAGACATATCTCTTTCAAGATTTAAAATAGATGGGTCGGAGATAAGAGTGATTTTCTCCACTTCAACTGATCTTCCATTTACTCTTACATAAGATTTTCCATCCGCATCAAAAAATAAAGCCGCAGCAAGTCCAACCACTGTCTCACCTGTTACCATGTCAGGACCGGAAACCACTTTACCAACAAGCGAATAACTTTGTTTTGCCTCCATACGCGAAATGCCGGAGGAGATATTCTTCATTTGCTCCAAGCTAGAAAACTGAGCCATTTGAGCAATAAAATCCTGGTCTTTCATTGGATTAGTTGGATCTTGTTGAGTGAGTTGCGTAATTAGTAATTTTAAAAAATCATCTTTGCCAAGTTGCTTGGGAGTTTCCCTGACTTCAATTCCTTTGAGTCCTGCTTTTTCTTCTTTATTTAATCTATCCAGATAAGATTTGATATCTACTTTTTTATCAGCATCTATATACTTCGTCTTAGTAGACTCAGAAGAAGCTTCCGGGATTTTAGATTTAATTCCTGTTAATTGTGGCGTTGGCATTGCGTGTCTCCGACGGGATTTTAATTTTCACCATATGCAAGGTGACTTGCCAGCACACTCGTGCTGAGGAGGGAGCGCCTAGCGGCGGGCTCGCTACCGCGGGTTAAGATTATATTTATTTTTTTAATTCTCATACTTTTACATCTACTAGATTGTAAGACTTCTGTGAAAATTCAGATTCGTTTTCCTCGTCATTAGAGGCAAACTGAGGCAAAGAAGAATTTACCCCTTCTGATTGTTCTCTATAAAATTCTTTTTCGTTGGAAGGATTCGCAAAGTCAAAGGCAAGAGAGCTTTGATTACGAACTTCAACGGAAATGCTTTGTAAATCTAGACCACTTGCTTTTAAGTCAGCTTTTAATTGAGAGACATCACCGAGTAGGCGATTCTTAATAAACTCTGAGTCTACTAAAATTTTCCCGTCTACTTTTTCTTTGGTAACATCAATGTTCAAAGTCATCTTACCTAAATCTTTTGGATAAAGAGAAATCTGGGCTGAATTCTTTCCATTCTCTACAATATTGATACGGGCTTTGCTTACTAAATCATTTAAGGACTTGGAAAAATTCTCTCTATCAAACCCAGCATCACGAGGCTTATCGGTATTAGCTGTCTTCATAGACTCTGCAAATGTTTTAAGTCCATTTGTTTCATAACGGGGATTAGAGAATGATTTATCAGAATCAGATGATGTTTGCGAAGAGCTTGCTTTTAAAGCGATTTCATTTAAAAGAGAAACGGATTCTTTTTTGCGCTCGAGATTTGCATGCTCTACTTCTTTTTCACGGCGGGTAATAGTCCATTTACTCTTATCAAGACCGGATACTTCTACAAGAGTTTCCTTTGCAATACGAAAGTCCTTTTCAATTCCAGAAAAATCACGCATAACCGGCTTTAGACTCTCAGAACTAGATTTATCTTTTGATTCTAAATCAGAATTTTTCTTTGTCTTACGTGGGTCAATTGAAATAAGATTAGAAGCAGCAACTTCTTCTTTGCTTGTATTCTGTGTATATGTAGAAATATTTAAAGAACTGAGATTAGAAATTTCAGGTTTAGCTTCAGAAGAAATCTTTTGATTTATATTTGAAATATCTTTTGTTTTTACTTGAGTTTGAGATAATTTAGGAGTATCCTCCATTTTTACAGAACGTTCAGAATCCTTTACAATTTCTCGTTTAATATCTTTAGCTAATACTTCTTTAGAATCAATCTCTACTCTTAAGTCTTTTGTTTTAGAAATAGAATTTTCATTAGGAACTACTTTCGTATCGAGTTTCTTTACATCTTTTATTTCAGAATCTTTAGAATTCAACTTGGGAACAATAGCCGTCTGCCCCTCTAGCTTGGAATTTTTCAAATCAACGGAAGATTTTTTTTCGTCTTGTTTAGATTCTAAGTCTACTTTTTTAGAAACAGTTTTTACTTCCTTAGAAAATGTTTTCTCGGTATCTAGCTTCGCAAAAGTCTGGAGGAGTATTTCAGCAGAAATATCTTTTGGTGCGACACTCTTAGTAGACATTTCCTCTTCTAATAGTAAATCGTTTTTATTTAAAGTTTGCAAACTAGAATTAAAGTTTTGAGAATACTCATGAGCATCTCCAATCTTTGTAGACTCTAATTTTTCTGACTCAGCATGACTGGATATAGATGAATTATTCGAAATACTTTCAGCATAGGTAGTATCTAAAGTCTGCTTTATATCACGAGAAATACGCTCATTGAATAACTCTGCTTTAAATGGTTCAGGCGAATTTAGATTTGCCTCGCGCTTCTCTGTAATATCCTGGCTCATCGCACCATAGGTTTGTAGTTTATCTGAATCTAAGCGAGCTGCGTCGTTTACTGCCTGGTGCAAAATTTCATTAAAGCTAGAACCCTTAGCAAGTGGGATACTATCTTTTTTAGCTTCCTCAGTAGGATTTTTACTAAAAATTAGATTTTCTAGGTTATTAAAAATAAACATTAGATGCCCGCCTCATAGAACAACATCGAACAGTTTCCGAAAAGCTTAACTAAAAAAGTACACGGCGTGTACTATTTTGCCATGCTTCGACTCCGCTCAGCACAGGCGCTGATACTGAGACACGGAGGATTGCTTTGAATATGATGCTTTATACTGGAATATATCGAATTATTATAGAAATAAAATAGAATACTTTGGGTAAATTAAACAATGCGACAACACATTGAATCGGTCATTCCCGAAATCTTTAATCGGGAATCTCAAGTTCTATGAAGTGCTAAATCGCCCAATACAACCAAGTTAAGATAAATTTGGCGGTGACTGAGCATTATGGAGAGACTTTGAGTGTATTAGAAGAACTAATAAGAAAAGAAGATCTCGACTCTGCTCAATGTATATTTTCTTTTAGCATATGGGATTTAAAAGGCATTCCAACCAACGCAAATCACAAGCGTAATCCGATGACTACTCGTTCATTACAAAACATCATGAAAGTCTGGGGATTAAAAACATTACGCGGTAAATCCGGTCATCCCCATGCATTTCGTCACACAGTCGGTCAGGCTCTTACGGATGAGCAAGGAGTTGGTACCGCTAAGATCGCACTTGCTCATGAAAATATCCAAACTACGGAGCAATTTTACTTGAATAAATTTGTCAATCCGAGTAAGATATTAAAGGACAAATGGAAGAGATAGAGGGGGTTATAATAGAAGTTCAAAATCTTTATAATCGATTATTCCGCTTTTTTCTCGGGATAGGGTTTTGCTATTTGTTGGAAATCGATTTCCCATTACGATCAAATATTTTGTTATTAGCAGATAATTAAACTATCAAATAAAATACTATATTTCTCAAAGTTTTACTTGCAATCTTAAGGCAAATTTTGTATTTTTAATATTACATAGGCGTATAAAGATTTCTGGATAATTAATATGCAAAATAATCTAACAAAATTGATTTTAGTTATTATTACTTTAAGCATTGCCTGCATCGACTATAGCTATAAGGGGGAATTTACTACCTATTCCGCAATCTATGCATGGTT
>JANYCR010000566.1 GCA_025360185.1 Leptospiraceae bacterium
TAAAAGTTAAATTTTTCATAATGGTCATCGGGTATACTCTAAATATTATCGGCTAATAGAGTATCTTGGAACATAATCTTATTTTCAAAAATTGATCGTTCCTAACTTCTTTTTTTAAAACACAAATATTCCTGTTGTAAATAAATATTTCATTTGACTATTATAAACACATGCCTATAGTTGCATATTCGTTTCATACCTTTATAGTTTAGGATGTATTATGGAAAACACTCCGGAAAATCTGCCTGATAAAGTCAGGACAATGGTTGCCTCTAGAGAAAAAATCTCTTTAAAATCTTCTAAGATCAATGCAAGGCTTGAGAAATATGTACTTCTCATCATTACAGAAATATTGATCAAACTTGGTCAAGAGCGATATACGGAGATGATTTACACGATTGTAAAAGAGCTCGCCATTAATGCCGTGAAAGCGAATCAAAAAAGGATTTTCTTCGAAGATATTGGACTGGACATTTTTGATGAAACCCAATATGCAGAGGGAATTGTAAAATTTAAACAGAGCTTTTCTGATAGCATGTCCGAGCAGTATGGAGCAAAATGCCAGGAGAAAGGTGTGAATGTGCAAATTAACTTCTTTTACAAAACAGCCGGTATGTATGTAGAGGTTACTAATAATACGCCTGTGATTAAGCTCGAAGAAACCCGGATGCGCGAAAAAATGAAAAAGGCAATGGAATACAATGATATTGCTGAGTTCTATATGGATAATATGGACAATACAGAAGGGGCGGGGCTCGGTATTGCCCTGATTATGATTCTCATGAAGAACGAAAACCTGGATCCAAACCTATTTAGAATTGTGACTAAGCCCACAGAAACGATTGCTAGAATTGAGATACCCTTTAATTCTGACTATGTATCTTTCAGAAATAAAGGAGCTTAATTTAAAAGCATGGATGTAAAAGGCAAAACTGTTCTTATCACAGGATCAGCAAGTGGACTAGGAAAATCAATGGCACTCGGTTTCGGAAAACTTGCGGCAAATGTAATCGTATCTGATATAAAACAAGACTCAATCGACGCGGTTGTAAACGAAATTAAATCCGCCGGTGGAAATGCATTCGGTATTCCGGGTGACGTTTCCAATGAAGCTGACGCAACGAACCTAATGTCAGAATCAGTAGCTAAGACTGGCTCTTTAGATGTAGCAATCTTAAACGCGGGAATTCTTCGCGATGGACTCCTTGTAAAAGTAGACAAAGAAACCGGAAATGTTAAAGGTAAAATGTCTATCGAACAATGGCAGGCTGTAATCAATGTTAACCTCACCGGTGTATTCTTAACAGGTCGGGAAGCTGCGGTTCAAATGATTAATTCTAAAAAAGGCGGAGTCATCATTCCAATCTCTTCTGTGGCTATGCACGGTAATCCCGGACAAAGTAATTACTCTGCCGCAAAAGCAGGTGTAGCCGCTATGACAAAACTCTGGGCACACGAACTTAAAAACTACAAAATCCGTGTAGCTGGAATTGCTCCTGGATTTATCGCAACTGAAATGGTTCTAAAAGATATGAATCCGGCAGCCCTTGATAAATGGAAAGCTCTTATTCCAATTGGAAGACTGGGTGAACCCGATGAAATTTTTAAGACTGCACAGTTTATTGTTGAGAATGAACTCATCGATGGGTTTGTGATTGAAGCTTCCGGTGGGATTAAGATTTAAGATTTTAGTGGGCTAATATGAATAAGTCCCCTATGCAAAGGGGATGTTTTATTCCGTAATCCGTTACACAGGCAAAAGATAGGATAGTCGTTCTATGCGGTATATATCTAAAACCCACGTCCGACACTAATTTCCATCCCACCCATCCCGAGGCTAATATTCTTTTCCTGGATACCAACAGTGCGTAGAGACACTCGAACGAAAAATCTTCCAAACTTAATCCCCTGCCAACCAATTTCAGCAGTGGCAGCAGGGCTTAGAGAGGCGAGGGTAATATCACCTAGCCGGTAACGAACATAGGAAGCTCCTCCGCCGAAACTACCGTAAAAATCTAGAAGCTCTGATTTCTTCCAATTGTATTTGAGATACGCAAAGTTATTAAAAAAATCATAGCGACCGGTCACAGAGCAAGCGAGGCATACATACGGGTAGCCGCTCCCATCTGAAACTAGGTATTCAGAACGAAATCCAAATTGGAAACGAGAAAATATTTGTAAAGAAATAGGCTCTACGAATATGCCACCACCATAGCTAGTCGGGTGGTTACTGTTAATCGGTGCAGAGTTGGAAAGTCCTGTTCCTGTAATCCCCATTAAAAGTTTTTCTGGAACCCATCCTGATTCGTAGGCTTCGGAAAGTTTTGGCTCTTCTTTTGAGTCTTGTGTTTTAATTTTATTTTTGTCAATCGTTAGAAAACCTACATCTGTCTTGAGCGTATAACTCTCATTACTTTCATCAGCGATTGCACCTTTAATTTGGCTACCGTCATTGAGTCTAAAGTTTAAATACTTATAGGAAATATGTTTACCAGTCTTTTTTAAATCAACAGACGCAATATCCTGGCGAGGGATTACATACTCTTTGCCTTTCCAGTTTACTTTTATTTGGTAAGTATTCTCAGAAATCAAATCACAAATAAAAACTTCACCTGTTTTTAATACTACCTCTGCGGAGAATAGCGGCAAACAGAGAAAGAGGAGGACTGCTTTAAAAAAAAGTTTCATAGTTTTGTACTGCATGTTTTTCTACAACTTGCGTCAGCGCCAGCGCAAGAGGCAAATGTGGAGTAGTTTAAAACATTTATCGGACTGCTAAATAAGGAAGTGCTAGAAGAACTTGTTTTGTAAGGATCAACTTGAATGGAATAAGATGTGCCAGAAGTTCCTGAACAGATAACAAGAAAGGTTATTTGGATATTTGTTCGTGCTGTATAAGAAAAGGAGGTATTTAAAGTTCCACGCAAAGTAAATGAACTATCTGGAACACTCGAATTAGAAAAATAGGCTGTACCTGTATCTCTTGAATATAGATTGCAAGTGACATTTCCAATTCCAGTTTTTTGAGTTATTGAAATACTTATGTTAGAAGATAAAAGTGTATAAAAAATATCTATATCGCTTGAGGATGAAATGGTTGCATTTTTTAGGTAGCTATCCGAATTTGATCCCCCTAAACCATTATCAATCGTAGTCGCAGATGTCAACGTTGTTGCATTGGAGTTTAATGAAGTCGTAAAGGTATCATTCGGTTCTGCTTCTAAACTGCTACTTGGATTAGTCGGTGTATTTGTTGTGGTCGAGGTAGAGCTACTAGAACCTACAGAGGATGTAAATGGCTGCGTGTACACGTATGCTTTTGCCAAACATTCATTTGTCGCATTTTTGCATTTGCCTCCGCAATTTTTTAGCTGACTGCATCCGGTAAATAAAATCAGAGAAATAATTAGTGTAGAGAGGATAATAGTGTTTTGTCGTTTCATCTTGCCTCGAAATTTTTTCATAAAAGTTACCGAATATTCTTGACATGATTAATCTGTCAAGAATATTCGGTAAATGCGATTTTTAAGACTAGGGTAGTTACTCTCGTTTTTAACTAACAAGAAAACTAAGTAACCAATAGGAAGAGGAAACTATATGAAAAATACTAAAGCTAAAAAAGAAACAAGACGTAATCTCTCTCTCTCTCTTGGTTTATGAGGAAAGCCAGTTTTATTTTTCTATTGCTCCTATTTACCTTTTTTTTTAAGAATGATATTTTTACTCCAAGCAAAATTCCCTTTCCACTTTCTTCCATCAATCTGGGTCAAGACGGAAAGGCAAATTATGGAATTCCAATAGAGCTTCCTCCAGGCACAAAAGATTTAATTCCCAACCTTAGCTTAAATTATAATTCAGGAAATACTATCAATGGAATGGTCGGAACAGGTTGGAGCTTAGATGGATTACCCGTTGTAGTGCGAGATCCTAGTTTTTCAATTAATTATAATTCCAATGACCATTTTCTAAGTTCCCTCGGCGGGCAATTGGTTTTTGGTCTGGATGGATTTTATCACCACAGGAAAGAAAATTTTACTAGATTTCAATCGATAGGTGGATGCGGATCAGGTCCCTGCCAATGGGTGGCTACTGATAGTGGAGGAACAAAATATTATTTTGGCTCAAGTCCTAGTGGTACCAATGGTCAAATCCTTGCGGTTGAATCTTCTCAAGCCCTTCCTAACTCGATTCGAGTTTGGGCATTGTCCGAAGTCCGCGATCTTTTTGGAAATGGGTATACCATTGATTATACGCAAGAGGCAAATGGAAGTTACTATCCTTCTGGCATTCAATACAATAACCGATCCATTGTATTTTCTTACGGAGATAAACTATCCGGAGAGCAAAAACCTGATTATGCGTTTAATTCAAAAGTTATAGAAACCAAAAGACTTACGTCCATATCTGTAAAAGTAGATGGATCAGAAATTCAGAACTATAAACTCTCTTATGATAACGGAAGTAGTCTAGGTGGGAGTAGACTTACAAGTTTTTCTAAAATGGGGTATAACAGTTTATCTTTCGCTTATAACACAATGTCTAGCCAAGCATCGTATAAAGAAAGTAAGCTTGAGAATATTGGTCTAATCAACCAAGTTCGAAATCCGCTTCCTCAATTCAATCAAGGTGTTTGCTTAGGCTATATGTATCAATGTAAGGTTAAAGATATACCTGTATGTCTACCACCGCCGCAAACAAAACTCCCCTGCCAGAGTGCCTATGAGGCAGACGTAGCAAGAAACGGTTGTTTGGAATATCTACGCTCTTATAAAGACAGCTGCTTAAATGGAAATCCAATGAATATTTCAACTAGGTGGGTGATCGATATTAATGGAGACGGCAAATCAGACTTTGCCACTCTTGCAGGGACTCAAGATGGAGGTATGGCTGTAACCGTAATTCGAAATTTAAATGCCGGTCAAGAAACAGATAGCTCGGGTATGTATCTTTTGCATGTAAATGCATTTAGCTCTATGGCTGATATGGACGGAGACTTAAAAACCGACTTCGTATATAGCGAAGGAGGAAATCTTAAAATTGCGTTTTCTAACGGTACAGGATTTTCTTCGCCAGTAGACACAGCAATTCCTACAGACATTCACAGACCTGGATATTTCGTGACAAGCTACTTCGCCGAATCAGCAGCAACTATACCCAAAATATATTTAGGCGATATAGACGGAGATGGTCGATCCGATGTATTACAAGAAACAGCAGATGGAGTGAAAGTAAGTTTATCTCGGAGTTTAGCTGGAGTCTCTAATTTTTTAAATTCTGATATAAAGATAACGACAGCAACACCAATAGGAGATTCTTTTAAGCAATTAATAGATATGAATGGAGATGGAAAAGCAGAATTTGTTAGTATAGATAAAGGTTTAAGCTCTTTAAGAATTATTTACTTTAATACTTTTGATCCTTCTAAGGTTACGATTGGTAATTATTACGCAAGTAGTATTCCAGATGTAACGGATAATTCTCTTCCCGCTGCACTTGCGTATGGAACAAATGATGCGATGTATATCATTGGAAATTCTTATTATGAAGGATCCCATTGGCTTGCTGATGTAAATGGTGACGGGAAAATGGATTATATTTATATACGATACAATAATCAAAATGTATGTGTAAATTTATTCGATGGTAAGCAGTTTGTTTCTGAAGAATGTGTGACGATATCCGAGGCAACATTTAGAGACTTGAAGTATCGTAATATGCTATTTGATGTCAACGGTGATGGACGAGCAGATTTTGTTAGTTATAATTCTAGTGGTGTTCATGTAGCTTTATCTAATGGAAAATCGTTTACACCGGAAACATCCGATAAACCTTTTTTTGTAAGTACTCCGGATTTTTATGGACCCGCAGATGTGAATGGAGATGGAAAGATTGATTTCTTACATGTTACGATTCCAACTGGTCAATGGGCAGGTTCAGTTTTAATTAATACAAATTCTTCGGTTACAGAAATTTCACAGGGTAACGATCTATTAACCTCTGTCTACAATGAATTTCAGTCTTATTCAGTAACCTATAAACATAAAAAATTTATAGCCGCTTCTACTGACCAAAATATTCGTTCATACCCTATTTTAGTTGACAACTCACCTGAATACCTTGCCCTATCGGCTACTTTCACTTATGCGTCAGGTTCTAGTATAACTACTACAAATACTTATTTTGATAAGAGAATGTATTTAGGAACGGCTGATGTCCGAACTAGTCTTGGTTTCGCAACTGTATCCTCTACTAATTCGATGAATGGTTTTT
>JANYCR010000600.1 GCA_025360185.1 Leptospiraceae bacterium
ACTTTTTCGGCGAGGTAGCGTGAGTAAAATTTAAAACCTAAAAAATAAATCAAAAGGCATAGTGTGACAACGAGTGCTGGTATCATGTATTAACTAAGGGTTTTGAGATTCGATTCCAAGCAAGTAGTTTTTAATCCGCAAAAGGATTCTTAAACTTATACAAAATCCATGCAAATAGTCCAAGGCTGATAATAGAAAAAATTCCTAACATACTGGCTAGATACGGGCGGATGAGGGTAATTTTAAGTATGTCCGGTGTATAGACTAAAGTGAGTTTCTTATTTCCGGGGATTAGGAGTTTTTCGAGGCTAATGGAATCGTAGATATTGAGAGGTATCTCTTCTCCTTCGATGATATCTATTTTTATTGGAAATAGGGCGCTTGTGTTTGCGATGAAATTGTCCAGCTCATAGGCAAAGATCATTATGCCGTCAATCATGGGTTTACCTAAGTTATCCGCAAGACATGTCACAGAGATGAGGTAGTATTTTTCATTGAAGGAAACTACTTGATTACTCTGTCCTTCTTTCCCGCTTTGGAGGTTATAAAGATGAGTAATTAGTTTTCGATCGGGAAGTCGTTTGTTTCCAGAGCCTTCACTCCATTTGATGATGAAGTCTACTTCTGGATTTAAGTAGATTCCGAAGAAGTCAAATTGTTTGTCGATGCTTGGATCGAGTTGAAAACTTAAATAGGCTTTGTCATTTTTTTTGGCTTTGATTAAATCCCACACTTCAGACCAGTAGGCGTAGCTTCTGATTTGGCTCATGTGAAGTTTCCATCTTTCATTGAAAGAAGATTCGATTCCTTTTACAAATTCTTTTTTGCGATCTACTTCTAGCCTTTCTGCTAGTAGGTTTCCAATTATTTTTTCGAGAGTAAAAGATGAGATTAACAGGCAGAAGGCAAACAAAAAAAGATACGTTTTATATTGGTTCTCTTCTAGTTTAATACGAATGGTTGTTACAAATGCGCTAGTGTTCATAGGGTTACTCTTTTAAAAAAAGTTCTTAGTAAGGACTGTATTATCCGTTGACCTTTGGAAGTTTTCTGTGATTTTAGTCTAAGTCAAGGGATAAATTCAATGAATCGTAAAAATTTTTTAAGCCTTAGCGCTATGGCTTTCTCGACAGCTTTTCTCGCTGGAAGATGCAATCCGTTTTCAGGTATACCAAATAACGAATACGCAGGAAAATTCACCGGTGATAATTTCGCAACAGCACATAAACATCTATGGAAAATTGATGAAAAAGAATTTGTCGATCTAAAACCAGAAGCGGACTTTGATTTGATTATTGTCGGTGGTGGTTTATCTGGATTATCCGCTGCTTACTTATCAAGTGCAGAAAGAGTTTTAGTTCTTGAGCAGGCTGGGAGTTTTGGCGGAAATGCAAAGTCGCAGGTTTGGGGTGATCTCCGTTATTCGATTGGCTCGGCTTATATCACAGAGCTTTCAGCAACAGATCCGATTCATAAGTTTTATCTTTCTCTTGGGCTTGATAAGCATTGGAAAAAAATTGGAGAAGAAGATGAAATTTATTTTCATCCCAAAGGTGCTTTTCGCAAACTGCACGGTATTGATGATGCTCAACTTAAAAAACTTCCAGAGGTGATGAAAAAATATACAGGCTCTCTTTTTCCTGAATTGCCTTATGCGGGTAATCCACAATTAACCCGTAGTATCTTCGAAAGTCTAGACGATTTTTCTCTTCTAGATATTTTAAAAAGAGAATTCAAAGCGAATCTTTCTGCTGATTTAATTGGTTACTTGCAAACCTATGCGAGAGCTTCGTTTGCTTCAAGAGCAGAGGATCTTTCTGGCTATGCAATGTTAAACTTTCTTAGTCCAGAATTTGAAACGAGTATTTACTGTTACCCCGGCGGAAATAGTTTTATGGCTCGCGTTATGGAGGAAAAGTTAAAAGACAGAAAACACGAACTTAAAATTTTAAATCCAGTTTTAAATGTAAAAAATATTTCCGGAGGAGTAGAAATTGTTTCTTATGATCTAAAAAATCACCGTTATGCGAAATACAAAGCAAAAAAGGCAATCATCGCCTCCCAAAAATTTGTAGCCAAGCGAATTGTAAAAGATATATCTATCGACCAAAAAAATGCAATGGATTCACTTAAGTATAAAACCTATTTCGTAGCCAATATTCTTTTGAAAAATCGTCCGAAAGAAAACTGGTATGATTCTTATTTTTTAACTTCTAATGATAACTGGGCAAGTGATATTGTCATGGCAGATTATCCAATCGAAAAAGAAAAACGTAAGAACTATTCTGTTTTAACTGCCTACATGCCATATACCTCTGATACGAAGAGATCGGAGGTTCTGTCTAAGTCAGCCAGTCCCGAACTCGAGAAAAAATATTTTGAAGAAATGCGATCTATGATTACGACTGAGCTTTCCTCTTTGCAGGATAAATACGGATTTGCAGCTAAAGATGTTCATGATATCAACTTGACTCGCTGGGGACATGCGCTTGTTTTTTCTGGTAAAGGAATGTTTTCTCGAAATATATTTGAGAAGGCATCGACTCAGTTGGATAATATCCATTTTGCGAATCAGGATAGAATTGGAACTCCTTCCGTCGAATCAGCATTTACCGCTTCGATGCTTGCTTTAAAAGAAGCTGGACTCTTGCAGAAAGATTTTGCCACGGAGGCACGGAGTCACTGAGGGGATACACCTATAAAAAAGCGATTGCAAATGAATTAACTCTGAGTCTTTGTGACTCTGTGGCAGAATCGTTATGACAAAAGAAGAAGCTAGGAGTTTTCAAAAGAAAAGAATTTTGGAAATAGAAAATAGAGTTCTAAAAGAAGATTTGATTCGCTCGAAATTAGTGGGTCGGCTATTAGAAAATCAAAAAGTTATTTGTTATCGAGCGGATAAATGGGAGGTGAATTTAGATTCTGTGTGGAGTGATCCAAGATTGCAAGGCATTGATTTTTATTTTCCTCGCGTAGTTTCTATTTCAGAAAAGGAAATGGAATTTGTAAAACCAATGGATTGGCGAACTGGAAGTTATGGATTACAAGAGCCAGTTGGAGATGATTTACTTTTGCCGGAAGATGCCGATGTTTCTCTAATTCCTGCACTTGGTTTTCATGAGCGAGGCTTTCGTTTGGGTAGAGGTGCTGGTTATTATGACAAAGCTTACAGAAATATAAATCCTAAAAAAATGATTGGAATTGCGTTTTCGGAACTTTTTTCGATTGATTTTCCCTATAGTGATTATGATATTCGAGTGGGCGAGCTTGTCACTGATACAAAGGTTTTATTTTTCTAGACTAACTGTATCGTTTGACCGATAATTTAACAAGCCTACTAAGCTGGAAGGATTTGCGTTTTCAATGGAACAAACAGAAATAATTCAATCAGAAGAAGTGATTCAGTTCCTATCTTTTTCTGTTTCAAATGAAATTTTTGGAATAGAGTTAGTCCATGTGCATGAGATTTTGCGCCCTGTATTTATTACTCGCATTCCGAATGTGGAAGAATACATCTTAGGCGTCGTCAATCTTCGTGGTGAAATTATACCTATCGTTGACTTAAAGAAAAAGTTTGATCAAGGCTTTGTTGAGATTAATAAAAATACTCGCATCGTAGTTTTAGAGAATAATGCAAAACGATTTGGATTAGTTGTCGAAGAAGTTAAGCAAGTTATAAAAATTGTAAAAAGTTCCGTTAGTGGTATCAATAATCATTTGTCTTCTTCCTTTAATAATATGATTGATTATGTTGGTAGAAGCGGTGAATCCATTGTGTTGATTATAGAATTAAAGAAATTAATCAATCAGGAGTGAGAAATTGTCCGGCATTTTAGGTGAATATACAGAAATTTTTCTCGAAGAATCGGAAGACCAGATTGAAGAGTTGAATGCAAACCTCCTGCGACTCGAAACCGATCACAATAATCCCGAAATTATAAACGATATTTTTCGTGCTGCACATTCTTTAAAAAGTTCTGCCGCTTTCGTTGGATTATACAATCTTTCTGATCTTTCTCATAAGATGGAAAACCTTCTCCAGAAAATTCGAGAGGGTAAAATATCTATCAATGTTACTTTAGTGAATCTTCTTTTTGAATGCTTTGACTTAATCAAAGAAGTCATTGATGCCGTTGGGCGTGGAGAGAAGAAAGACAATTCTTATTCTGAGATGATAGCCAAGCTTGAGTCTTATGAAAAATCACAAGAAGGGCAGGGAGCAGGTCAGGTAATTTCTTCTGTTGCAAGACAAACAATTCAAGTAAAAGAAGAGCCAGTTGCTGTTATCCCCGAGGCGGTAACTCCTGTGGCTAATACCTCTTCATCGTCTGCAAGTGCAGAGCCTCATGCTCCGCTTAAGTTAGAAGAAGAAGAAACAAGAGAGTTAGAAGAAGAATTAAAAATTAGAAATGCTAAGGCTTATGATGTAAGAGTTGCGCTTAAGGGTGATACTCCTATGAAAGGGCTGCGGTTTACGCTGATTCTCCAAAACTTGAAGCTAAACGCTGTTATTTACAAATCTACCCCTGATGTAGAGTCTTTAGAGAGAGGAATTGATCAAAATTTTATCAATTTCATTTTAATTACACAGATATCGGATGAAGATATTTATAAGCTCATCATGGTAGACATGGTTGAATACATTGATATTTCTCTTCGAAACGTGCAGACAACAATGTCTACCTCAGAGAAAACTGATAAGATTACCCAGGAAGCTAAAAAAGAAAGAACTGCTGTTCAAGAAAAAGAATCTGATAAAGCACTTACAAAGAGTATAAAAGTATCCTCTGAAAAATTAGATCAGCTCATGAATAATGTGGGTGAGCTTGTAATTACCAATTCAGGTTTTCAAAAAATCTATGATGACCTAGTTCGTAATTTTGGCGATGATACTATTTTTTCTGAATTAAAGAGTAAGATCGATCAAATCAATCGTATTTCAAAAGACCTACAGTCTGGAATTATGAACACTCGTATGGTTCCAATTGGTTCTGTATTCAATCGCTTTTCGAGATTGGTGCGCGATTTGTCAATGGAGACAGGAAAAAAAGTTCATCTGAATTTGATGGGTGAAAATACCGAGTTAGATAAAAAAGTCGTGGATATGATTGGGGAGCCGATGCTTCATTTAATTCGAAATTCTATCGACCATGGAATTGAAACCCCGGCTGAACGTGTAAAAGCTGGTAAGTCTGAATTTGGAACTGTGGAACTGAATGCCTATCAGGGCGGAAATAACATCATGGTAGAAATTAAGGATGATGGGAAAGGACTTAACAAAGGTAGGATTCTAAAAAAGGCAATCGAGAATAATCTCATCTCTGCATCCGATGCGCAAAATCTAGCTGATAATGAAATTTATCAGTTTATTTTCGCTGCTGGTTTTTCGACTGCTGCTGAAGTAACCGATATTTCCGGTCGTGGCGTTGGAATGAATGTAGTTAATAAACTCATCCAGGACTTTAAAGGTAAAATATTAATCAATACCACAGAAGGATTCGGAACGTCGTTTACTCTTTGTTTTCCGCAAGCGCTGGCAATTATCCCTTCCATTCTTGTTTCTATGGAAGAGGAGATTTATGCATTTCCATTGTCTGAAGTATTTGAAACCATTCGAATCAAAAAGGATCAGATCAATACATTAGAGGGGCATGAGATCATTAACCTCCGTGGGGAAGTACTGCCGATTTACCGTTTGAATAAAATCATCGGGCTTGCAGATAAGATTGATATGGAAGAAGCTCCTGTTGTAATTGTGAATTATAATTCTAGAAAGTTGGGATTTATTGTAGATGAGCTGATTGGTAAGCATGAGACTGTAATTAAAACTCTGGAAAAAAATTATAAAAATATCAAGGGTTTAACTGGGGCTTCCATCATGGGAGATGGTACGATTATTCTCGTACTCGACATTGGCGGATTAATTGATATAACCACTACTTCTGTAGTTTCTACATCTCATTTAGTTGGAAAAGAGATGATGCGGCTAAATACGAGTAGATCCATTGATGTAAATACTTCTAATGTAATATTTAAGACCCAAAGCTCTACAAATATATTTAATAGTAGCTTGCTTGGTTTGCAACTGGTAGATAAAACGAAAAAGAAGAAAGATAAATCAGAGCGTAAAAAAATTACCTCCGATCCTGAGCAAGTTGCTCCTATGGCGGAAGTCGTTGAAATGCCAAAAGAAGACACTTCCACAGAAGTAGCTAAGCCTACTCCACCTACGCGTGTACCGGAACCTAGAAAGGAAAATCAATACTTGATCGTGGAGACACCCGAGCCCGAAAAGAAAGATATGAATACAGAACCAAAACCAATGAGTAACAGTGTGAATATTGAGAATTTGGCAGACTCCTCGGAAGATGACCATCAAAAAGCAAGAGAATTGCTAAGAGGCTTCTCTGACCAAACAAAAAAAAGAGTTGAATCGTTAATCCCGGATAGACCGATTAACGAGATGTTAAGCAAAGAAGAAATTCGTAAACTTGAATCTGTTGTTAATACAGGAATGATGAATGCCGGTCTTGTGCTTTCTCAGTTAGTTGGATCAAACGTAGAACTCTTCATGCCAGAGATAATGCTTACCGATAAAGACGAGTTAGTCGATGAAATCAGAGATTCAAATGAGCATTTCTTTGGAATGAAAGTGAGAATGAATGGGGATTTGAATGGAAATCTTCTAATGATTTTTTCGGAGGAAAAAGGAAAGCAATTAGCAAGTAAACTATTGAAAGAAAATGAAACCTCTGATTTAGCAAAAAAACTTTCCGATGATTCTCTTTCTGTTTTGATGGAAATTTCAAACATCGTATGCTCGAGTGTTATGAACTCACTTTCAAATAAAGCAAAAGCACAAATAATGCCTTCCGTTCCTGAACTTGTTTCAGGGAATTTCAAAGAAGTCCTGGACATAGTAAAACCTGAAAAAACAAAGTTTTTAAGTATGAATACTGAGTTTATTTACGAAGGTGATAATCTAATTGGAAATTTATTATTTTTACCTGATTTTGATGAACTAGTGAAATTAATTACTAGGTTGGCATGATCGGCTTGAAGGAAAGTTCAGTTGAATAATGTAGAGTTTAGCAGAAAAATTAGAGCAATTGTAATAGATGATTCTGCCTTAGTAAGAAATATTTTGACTGACTTGCTTCAATCGGATGGAACGATTGAAGTAATTGCTACTGGGAAAACTGGCTTAGAATGTGTGCAACTGGCGGAAAAACTTTTACCAGATGTAATTACTTTAGACATTGAAATGCCTGTAATGGATGGACTTACTGCGCTCGAGAATTTGAGTAAAAAAAATATTAGAGTTGCAGTTATAATGCTTTCTGTATTAACTCAACATGGAGCAAAAGCTACTTTCCAAGCTCTCGAATTAGGTGCTATTGATTTTGTGCCAAAGCCTTCGAGTGCAATGCAAATGGATTTGCAAGAAATTGGCGCTATTCTTAAAGCTAAAATACTTGGATACTTTGACCATGAAGTAAAGCGAAAAGCACCTAGAGTAAAAGTAAAAGTTGGAAACTTCCCTGAAAAGAAACACGTTCCTATTAAAGCCGTTGCGATTGGAACTTCCACTGGCGGTCCGAATGCATTGCATAGTTTATTTAAGCAAATACCAGCGGATTTTCAGCATCCAATTTTTGTTGTGCAGCATATGCCGGCTGGATTTACTAAGGCGTTTGCTGAGAGACTAGATGAATTTAGTAAGATAAAAGTAAAAGAAGCGGAAAATGGTGAGAGTGTAGTTTCGGGTACAGCTTATATTGCACCTGGAAATTATCATATGAAGATTCAGAGAAAAGAGCAAAATTTTTCTATTGAACTTGAACAGGGTTCTCTTGTGAATGGGCATCGACCATCAGTTGATGTAACATTTGACAGTTTAAGGGCTTGTTATGGTAATGCATTAGTGGCAGTAATTATGACTGGTATGGGAAAGGACGGAGCTGATTCAATAAAAAGAGTCAAAGAAGTAGGAGGTTTTACATTGGCACAAGACGAAAAAACATCTGTGATTTATGGAATGAACAGGCAGGCGATTGAAGGCGGTGGGATAGATCAAGTTCTTCCATTGGCAGATATTGTTCCTAATATTATACGTATTATTAAAGAAAGAGGAAATTAAAATGGCCAAGATTTTGGTTGTGGATGACGCTAAATTTATGCGAACCCTAGTAAAGGATGCTTTGACAGCAGTAGGGCATACCATTGTTGGAGAAGCGGAAAATGGGAATATTGCGGTAGAGCAATATAAACTCTTACGTCCGGATCTGGTTACTATGGATATAACGATGAGAGAAAAAGATGGTATTGTTGCTACAGGAGAAATAATTAAAATGGACCCTAAGGCAAAAGTCATTATGGTAACGGCTCTCGGTCAAGAAGATTTATTAGCAAAAGCTATTAAGATGGGAGTAAAAGACTTTGTTGTAAAACCATTTCCGCCAGAGAGGTTGCAACAGGCGGCAGCGAAGGCACTTGGAATTTAAAACTTTAATCAATGGAAGTATCAGATGCACAAGAAGAAAAAGATTCTCTTCCATTTACAATCCGATGGAATAATCCAGACGGGGGTTATTCCGAAGGTCCTCTTTCTCTTTTATGGAGTTTAATAGAAAGTTACAAAGTAGATATTTTTGATGTTTCACTTTCTAAGATTACAGAAGACTTCATTCAATTCATAAAGTTATCTAAAACGATTTCGATAGAACTCAGTACCGAATTTATTAAAATGGCGGCTAATTTAGTTTATCTCAAATCGAAATCGCTTCTACCCAATCCTGGATTTGAAGAAATAGAGACTAATCCTGGTTTGCCAAAGGAATTGGTTGAAAAACTTTTAGAGCATAAGAAATTCCAATTAGCCGGAAGGAAGTTAGGCGAAATAGATGAGATTAGTGCCGGAGTGTTTAGAAGAGAATCAAATCAAATACTAATAGATTTTCCGACGGATGAAAACTGGTTAGATTTAGATTTACTTGATCTCATATCGGCATTTAATAATATCCTAGAGACGAGAGCGGTTAATGAAGAAATTCCTAATCTTTTGATTGCGGATCAGGATTATTCTATAGATAAGAAAATTCAAACGATTGAAGATTTGTTAGAAAAAAGAAAAGAAATAGATTTTTCAGATATTTTTGATTCTACAGAGCCGGATACATATGATGTAGTTTTTTCTTTTCTTGCACTTTTAGAAATTGTTAAATTAAAAAAAGTTGCTATTAGGCAGCATAAAATGTTTGGGAATATCAAAATATTTTTGGTCAGTTGATATTGGAAAATAATCAAAACACAAGAGAATACAATAAGGGTTTGATCGAAGCCTTAATCTTTCTTTCAGGAGATCCTGTAAAGTTAGCAAGCCTAGCAGATTCAATAAAGTTGGAAAAGACATTCGTTCGCGAATTGCTTGACGAACTCATGCTTGACTATTCTGAAAAGAATGGGGGCTTTCTACTCAAAGAAATCGCTGGCGGATACCAGTTCTTAACCAATGAAGTCTATTATAAAATACTAGGAACTATTTTTAA
>JANYCR010000512.1 GCA_025360185.1 Leptospiraceae bacterium
TATTTGCATTTGAATAAATTACTACATTGTCTTCTATGATAGGATGTCTCGGCTCGTCTTTGAGCGGATTACCACTATCATCCAATGAAAATTTTTTTGCTCCAAGTGTAACGCCTTGATAAAGCTTTACGTTATTCCCAATAATACAAGTTTCTCCAATGACCACACCGGTTCCATGATCAATACAAAAATGTTCTCCAATGACAGCACCTGGATGAATATCTATCCCAGTCTCAGAGTGTGCCATTTCAGAAATGATCCGGGGAAGAAGGGGAACACCGAGAATCAGTAACCTATGCGCCAAACGGTGATTAATCATTGCGCGAATTGTTGGATAACAGAATATTATCTCCTCTAAATTCTTAGCAGCAGGATCAGAGTCATACATCGATTTTACGTCCGTGAAAAGTAATCTTCTGGTTTCAGGAATAGACTCAATAAAGTCCAAAGTCAAACGCTCAGCCTTAGCTTTGATTTCATCAGAGTCATCCTTATAATTAAAGCAAAGACCACTATGGATTTGTTCCGAAAGCAATTCATAAAGCTGCTCCAAATTCCCACCGGTCGAATATGCAAGCATAGCAGGCTTTGTAATTGTCTTACCAAAATATCCCGGAAATAGAATTGCCCGGAGAAGTTCAACGATAACTTTTAAGCTTTCCACGGAAGGCAAAGCTTTTCCCGATTTTGGGATATATTCCAACATTTCAATTCCTGAATGAACTAAATGATTCACCGTTTTTTCTAGCGTAAGACCGATTTCGGACTGTATCATAAAATCACCCCTCCTCTAAACATTAAGTATTCTAATATAATGAATACTATATTTCTATAACGACTTAGTATTTAAAATAACGTACAAATAATATAATATAACAGAAATTAATCCATTTTAACGGTCAATACTATTTTTTGTGAATTTATAGAAAAAATGACCTAAATTTCTCATTCCCAAAATTTCCAACTGGAAATCTCTTGTTCTTGGTAATCTATAAATAGAAGGAAATACGATGCACCATGACCATCATCACGATCACCACTCAAATGAAATAATTGATTTGAATCAAAGATTCATCTTTGGGATTATACTAAATAGCCTCTTTGTGATAGCGGAAGCCGGAAGCGGCTTCTATTATAATTCGCTTGCACTCCTCTCCGATGCAGGGCATAACTTGAGTGATGTCGCAAGTCTTTTACTTGCCCTAGTCGCCTTTCGGTTAGCGAAAATTAAACCTGATACGAAATACACTTATGGATATAGGAAAACGACTATACTCGTTTCATTATTAAATGCATTCGTATTACTTCTTGCGATGGGTGGAATTATTTGGGAAAGCATACAAAGATTTCAAACACAAGCGCAAACTAATGGTAATCCAATAGCTTTTGTTGCAGGCATAGGCATAATAATCAATGCTCTCACCGCTTGGCTTTTTTTAAAAGACAAGGAAAAAGACCTGAACGTAAAAGGGGCTTACCTTCATATGCTTTCCGATGCGTTAGTTTCTCTAGGTGTATTAATTGCTGGCGTTTTGATTACTTTTACAAATTGGCTTTGGCTTGATAGTGCGATTAGCCTCATTATTGCAATCATAGTTCTATTTAGCACACTTGACCTATTAAGGAAAAGTTTTCATCTATCCATTGATGCAGTACCTGAGGGAATTAACATTGCCAAGTTAAAACAGGAAATGGAACAAGTAAAAGGTATATTAGAAATTCATCATATTCATATCTGGGCAATCAGCACAACATTAAATGCATTTACAGCCCATGTGAAAATTAAAAATAATTTAGAATGGAAAGAATTAATTCGGATAAAGAAGAGTATCCGCCATACACTTTTACATGAGAACATCCTACATTCCACAATTGAATTTGAAACAGAGGAAGAGAATTGTGAGGAAAAAGAAAGCGAGATTTAATCTTACTTCCTATTTTCTTTACGGATAACAAGTTTTAGTCCTGACCATGTTTCATCAACAGCACAGACTTTTACATCAACGAGACCAAGGCTTAAAGCAAGGTCACGAATTATATTTTCATTTACATCTGTTTTAATTTTAGATGCACCCTTAGGCCAGGAGACCCAGATCATTCCTGCTTGATTTAAAACTTTCTGAAGTTTTGGAAGAGTTGCGGCTAATTCCTTTTTATCTTTCGTAAAGAAATGAATAAAGTCAAACTCGCCTTTCATTTGTTTCTTTTCTTGTAAATTTGCGGGAAGTTTACCCAATAAATCAAAATAGTTTTCAGGTGGATGAATGAATAAAACGGTAAACCCGTCTTTAATTCCTAGTTTATCGAGAAGAGATTTTTTAGAATAACCAGCCATTTTATTCTAGCAAGAAGAGATTTTTTTATAACAAGTAGAGACAGGTCTGAGACCTGTCTCTACTCCTAAAAAATTTATCTAAAGAATATAAAAGTAATCAAGATAAAAAGTGGAATGAGTACCCCAAAGGAATATACCAAGTATCCACCAAAGCTTGGCATTGGAACTTTGTTTTCTTCGGCAACAGATTTTACCATGAAGTTAGGCGCATTACCGATGTAGGTATTTGCTCCCATGAAAACGGCACCAACGGAAATTGCTTTGAGAAGCTGTTCCCATTCTTTGTTTGCAAGAATTTGGTGAACGTCAGTCGCTCCAGTTAATCCCTTTGCAAGACTTAGGAATGTTAAATAAGTCGGAGCATTGTCAAGAACAGAAGAGAATCCACCGGCTGCCCAGAAAAACTGCCAAGGCTTTGTAACCCCTAGTTCAGCACCATGCGCCTCTAAAAGAATCAATGCGGGTATCATTGTTATAAATATTCCAATGAATAAGTAAGCTACTTCTTGAATAGGACCAAGGGTAAACTTATTATGCTCTCTAAGTTTTGGATCAGATGTAAAATAAGAAGCAAGGATTAAAGCAATCATCACACCTTCTCTTACGAACGCAATATACGGATTATGCTTAATAGCAGGAATATAATTTTCATTCAAAAATGCGACTGAGAGAACAATACCAAATAGCCACAAGAAATTTACCTGTCCTGTAATAGAAATAGGCTCTGCTGCAGCTTTGTCTTTTTTTATATCAACTTTAGCTTCTTTTTTATATTGAATATTATCCCAGATTATATAGACAATCGAAAGAATTACAATCGAGAAAATCATTTCAGGAAACAAACCGAATGTCCAAGTAAAAGGAACACCTTGTAAATATCCTAGGAATAGAGGTGGATCTCCAAGCGGAGTAAGTGAGCCCCCTATATTTGAAACCATGAAAATAAAAAAGATCACTGTATGAACTACATGTTTTCTTTCAGAGTTTGTTTTGAGTAAGGGACGAATGAGAAGCATAGAAGCTCCAGTCGTTCCAATGATGGATGCCAAAAAAGAACCGGTAAGTAGGAACAAAAGGTTATTAACCGGTGTAGCTTTAATATCTCCCTTTAATACGATACCACCTGAAATATAAAACAAAGATCCGAGTAAAATGATAAAGGGCACATACTCGAAGACTAACGTATGATAAATTTTTCCAAACCATCCGTTAGCGGCTAATATTCCGAAGGCGACACCACCAAGAACGCCAGAAATGATGAGCTTATTATTATTTTGCTCCCACCAGTGTGCAATATGATGAGGCGATATAGGAAGAATGGCAATGCAGAGTAAAATAATTACGAAAGGAATGACAGACCAGATAGCTAAGTCAGCACCTTTGTGTTCATCATGTCCACCTGCGTTTGCATGGTCAGCAGAGTGTTGCTCTGTAGTTGGAGTTGTCTCAGGCGAATGAGTATCCTGAGCGAAAATGTAACTTGTATTTAAAGATACGGCTAGTAATAAGCCGACAAATACGCTAAGCTTCTTTTTTAATGGCATAAAAAATCCCTATTCATTTATAAATTTATTGCCAGTTTAAAAGAATAGGATAAGTCTTTCAAAAAGATTTTTTATTTTCGCGAAAAAAAAGAAGTTGTCATCCCCGAAATTCCGCCCATCGCTTTCGCTCACCATCAGCTGAGCTATATCTTGGATCTCAAGTCCTACAGATTTCCGATTAAAGACGAAACTCAATGTTTCTCCTTTGGACCGAAACATAATGGGAATGACACATTCATAAATTATTTCTTCTTTGTGTTAATCGCTGTCATTGGTGCGCTGTCTTGACCAGGTAAAAAGCTCATCATAAATGCGGATTGCATCGTTGAAATTTTTTCTACCTGACGGCGGTATTTGATAACTGCTCCCGGGTAAGCTGCACCTTTTACAACTATATTGATATGTTCCTGGTTAAACCTCGAAGTCTTTAGCTCTTCGAATTTTTCTGTTACAAATTTATGATTATTGCTTTTTTGTTTAAATAATTCAAATAGCTCGGTGAATTTCTTTTTTTTCTCTTCATCTAGTTTGCCGCGAAGTTGCTTGATCATATTATTCGCTTGTTGGACTTGTGGAATAATATTAGTCATTTCTTTTTCAGAGACTTTTACCTTGTTCTGGAACTCATCAAAGAGTCTTTCATTTTGGAAATGAACTCCTAACTCAACTACAACGTCAATCCCAGCATTGGAGCCAAGATTGTAGGTAGACAGTCCACCCATCACTACAATTTCTGAACCTAAAATGGCACTTGTTTGCCCTGTTAAAACAATACTACCAAGGCAGAAAATTTTAGAGTTAAGAATATAACCTTCAATAATTAAATCACCGCCAACTTCTATGATTGAATTCTCGATGAACTTTGCCTTCACATTTCCGGCTATCTTTACTAATCCCTTTGCCTTAGCTTTAATTCCACCTTTAACAAGTAAATCTTTACCGACAGTAATATCAGAGGACTCTAAGTTCTCAGCTACATTTAAACTACCATCGCATTCAACCTTAGCCCCATCTTCAATTGACCCAAGTACATTGACTGTGCCATTGTATTTTACATTGCCTGTAGAAAGTCCTACGCTTTGGTCTATACGTAATTCAGGAGAAACTGTAACAGACTCATCCGTTGAAAATAAAACTCCGTCACAGGCAGAAGAGTATTCAATAAAAATCTTTTCGGGCTCTTCCGGCGAAGACGTATTAGTCGTTATAATATTAGCACCGATTATGATCTTAGGGCGTTTGATTGCAGGTGCATTTAATACCATACCGTAAACATCTTTTCCTGGTTTACCCGGCACCCCAGCAAATAGAGTTGCTATCTTTTCCTCTTTCTTAATAGAAACGAATTTTTCTAAATTTCTAAAATCTGCAGAACCATCCTGTTTAATTACTACTCTTTGGTTATGTGGGTGATAAAATTTTACCCATCCATCTAAACCATGCACAATCGGTAAACCCATTGCAATCTGTTGACGTACTATCGTTTCATTCGGATCTTGTACTTGGTTGATTGGCAAAACTTTCTTTTTTCTGTTGGTTACGTCATCGACGATTTCTTTTATTAAACTAAAATTAACCATCTCTTCATTTAGTTTAGAATTAGTGATAATATTATAAATCATTGTTGGAGAGAAATCACGTAAGCTAATCCCATTTATATCAACAACTATATAAGCCGACATTGAATCTTTAGCTATTTCTATTGAAATGCAGTCCAGCCTAGTTTCAGATAACTGAACCATTGCAGCCATATTATTTTGATTTTTTTCTTCCATAACCTATACTATAGACAAAACTTGTAGGATATATAAGATACGCTAAATCCTTTTTTTGTCACTCTCTTTATTCACTAATATACTTATAATTATCGGATTTTGAAAGAAATTTATTTCCTTTCGTTTAATTTTTCAAAAAAATATCCAAAAGCCGACGAAAGACCAGGCAAACTACCTATTTGTTTCCAGAAGGGAACCTTATCTCCATGAGATAATAGACCCGTAAGCTCTAGACAAAAGTCTAAACCGGATTCTTTCATTCTCAAGGCAAGTTTAATAGATTCATTTTCCGGTATTACATTATCACTCTTTCCGTGTACAAAACAAACGGGTGACTTTATTTTCTCAATACAATAAATCGGCGAGATAGAATTTGCAAACTCTGCGTAAGACTCTCTAATCTTACTAGCTAATTCTTTCCTAAAATTTGCATCTACTTTGGAACGGTCAAATATTTCTTTATGTCCCTTGCTTAGCTTTTCATAGAGTATAGAGGCTACTTGCTCTTTGCCCTTTCTGGAAAATCCATTGTCTAAAGCAGCTTGGTAAAATACTTCTTCGAGTTCACTGGCATTGTCATATAAAAGATGCAAGTAATTGTAAAAAAGGATATTGGCAGGGTAATCATCTATTAAATAATTTTCAAGCGCAAAACTACAAGTTTCCAGAAGGTCAGCAAATCCGCCAATTGCAATAATTGATTGGACTCTCGCTGCAATCTCTGGATCAGTAAGGGCAACTAACCCGTAGCCAGCCGAAAAACTAATAGAAAAAAATCCAACATCTTTTGTATTAATTTTCTTATGATCTAGTATGATTAAAAAAACATCTTTAATATTTCTTACGCTTTCCGGTGTGATTTTTAAAGCCTTGATCTCTTCAAACTCCGGAACTACTACAGTATAGCCACTTGATGAGAGGCTAATGGCAACTTCAAACATTCGAGGGTCGTCAATTCCAAAACCACTCATCCCGTGTGTTAAAAAAATAGTTGGGTTCTTTTCTTTACTCTTATTTTTTGGAAAAAAATACTTAAAGCGATAATTCTTACTGGGTACGAGCTTACTTGGTAAAATTTCTTCCTCGATCTGAACAGAAGAAGGAAAACGCAATCCTACCGAGCGGATAAGAAAAGGTAACCCACGAAAGAAAAGTTTGAGACTATTCATGAAAGATGATTATTAAGACTTGGGAGGCTCTACGAATAACTTGAAATTATTTTTTCCTGCCTGAATAGATGCGTTAAGCGCACTAGTAGCACGTTCATGCCATTTATTTGCAAACTTTATATTAGCATTGTAGTCAGAAGAACCAATTGCAATTTCAATATTTACAATATTTTTCTTCAGCAAATTAATCAATATTCCCATGGATTTACTTATTTTATCTCTGTCTTCTAAGGTTAAGAACATACCGAGCATGTCTTCTGAGAGTTTATAAATTTCTGGCTTTTTGCCAATTACTTCTTTGATGCAACCCGAAATATCTTTAAAAGTTTTTACTTTGTCCGTTGAGTTTAGAATTTTTAAGAGTGAAAGGTTTTGTGGAATATCAAGAGAAACTCTATAGTTTAAAATATTATTAAAGTGCTCGAGTGTAAAAAGCGAAGTCTCGCTATCCTGCACAGATAAATTATAATGAATAGTTTGATCAAAGTATTTTGCAAATGCTTTTACCTCTGACCAGATAGGATTGATATCTAGATTGGCAAGTGGATCCGCAAACTCTAACTTAACCGCTCCAAATAATTGATTGTTATTTACAAGTGGAAGAACTGCATCTGCATGATTAGAAGAAAAGGCACCCAATTTATTCTTTAGAAATTTTAAAATTTCATCAGACAAATCTATTTTCTTACCTGCTTCTAGTTTTGTGAAAATCTCCCCTTTCTTCTCGATGAAACAACTAAAGTTTTGGTTATGAACAAAGTAAATAGAAATAGACTTACATTTAATTAGGTTTGAAAGTTTATTTATAAAATCCTTGCAAGATGTTTCACCTGAAGTTGCAGTTGGATCAAAAACGTTATTATAATTTATTACAACACATTCTTGCTGTGGAACTGGATTGATAGCAGGAATGCTAGGCTTTGTTTCAGGAACTTTTACACTTGTATGAGTAGATTGCAAAACGGGTGCCGTTGCTGGAACGGTTACGGGTTTTGTGTGAATACCTGTTTTTTCGACTTCGGTTTGTAAATTACTACTTGCCTCTGTATTGGATTGCAAAACATTCTCTTTCTCAGGGGATTTTGCGACTTGCGGATTTTTTCGCATGTTCTGCATGCGTATCTCGTAAGCTTTATAGGCTTCTCCTTTTGGGAAAAGATTTACGATGAGTAATAGACTTCCTAAAGAGAGCGCTAAAAAAATACTGCCCCACATATATACATCTGTTTGTGAGGTAGCTCTCTTTGCAGTCTCTGCATCGAGTGTGGAGAGAATTAGAAAAAAGAATAAGGGAAAAAAATATTTCATCATAAAATTGTAGCCATTAAACCAAAAAAAATTTGCTTTAAATAATTTAGAAAGATTTGTGATATCTTAACCGATTACTCGGATAGAAGATTATTGTAAATTACTTTTAGCAATCAATATATACTTAATAACGGCAAGTAAGGATCTAATTCAATAGATTTTCATCAAGGAAAAGAAGAATAAACAGTAAAAATGAAACTTTATACAGAATTAGCAGAGTATTATTACGAAATTGAGAAATCAGGAAGAAATTTTCAGGAAGAAGTTCTTTTATTAGATGAAATATATAAAAAACACAGAGTGCAAACTGTCCTAGATATTGGCTGTGGAACAGGAGAGCATGTCGTAGCGATGCAGGAGCTAGGTTATAAAATTACTGGTGCCGATTCCTCTAAAGAAATGATTGCGCATGCAAAAAAAAGATTTCCGAATTGTAATTTCGAAATTGGCGAATTACAGAGCTACAAAAAAGAAAAAGCATTCGATGGAATTTATTGTATCTTTGGAACGATGAACTATCTTGTAACAAAAGAAGATTTGGAAACAAGCCTTTCCAATATCAGAAAAAATCTAAAACCTTCAGGTATTGTAGTGATGGAAATCTGGAACGCAATCCCGATTCAACTTATCCAGAGAAAACCCCTCACAACAGTCGGGCATGCAAAAATTGGAAATATGGTTATCAAAAGAAACCGGGGCTTCAAAGTAAAACGTGCTGAAGGAGCAGCACAGTCAGAAGAAACCTTAGTCGAAGTAAACTTTGTATATAGCCTCGACAAAAAAGAAATCAAAGACAAACATATCATGAGAGTATTCACTCTAGAAGAAATTTCCGCTTTGCTAGACCATCAAAAATTTGATATTCTTCAAATCTACGGAAATTATAAAATGGAAAAATACAAAAATCATGGTGCACGCATGATTATCGTAGCAAAGAAAAGATGAAACAAAATATTAACTTTCGATTGCGGATTTCTATTTTAGTATTTTGTTTGGTATTAGCCGCATTTTTATTTTTTTTCACGATTGAAAATTTTGTATGGCTGGGAAAAATATCAGAATCTAACGCAGAAATTTTTCCGCGTAATTTTTTCATTGGAAGATTTTTAATTGCTAGTTCTTTTTCTATTTTAGCAGGTCTTGGGGCTTATGTTTTCACTAATAATTTTTATGAATCATTGCGTCATCTCGCTCACCTGATTCAATATTGGAGTAGAACGTTAACTCCAATCGATGAAAATGCAATCACCCTCTACCAGGATTCAGAGGTAACTCAGATTATCAGTTTTTTTCACAAGGGGATAATAGCCAACAAACAAAGAGAAGAAGACAGGCTTATTAAATCTATTGAACTAAACAATACCAATATAGTCGAGCGGCTAAAACCATATTTGCCGGAACTTGAATTGGGTGGATTAAAAAATCTAGATGTGTCTGTATTTCCTAATTATACGAATAATCCCAGATGTGATTTCGTAAATGTGATTGAGACAGAGAACGGTTACTTATGTATAGTCGCTGGATTTGAAAACCTAGAAATTTTAGAATCCATTTATAAATATAAACTTCAAGGCATTTTCGCCCTTATAAAAGGCTTGTATTCGGCGAAAGAAGAAGAAATTTTATCACAAGTACATAATGCAATTAGACAAACACAAAAAGAATATTTGAACTTGAGTCTTTTCTATGTTTCAAATACATCTAACCATATAAGCTTTACGCATAATCAAAAGATGCCACTCTTATTACTCGATGACCAGGGGCTGTCTACCACTTTTAGTGAAGACTTATACTATGATTTCAATACAAAAGAACCGTTACTATTAAAAGCAGTATTTTCAACGCCTTCGTATTTGATTGTTTTTTCTGATAGAATCCACGAAGTTTTAGATATAAGCCCAACCATACTCGTAAGTGAATTAGAGTCAGAAGTATTCTCTAAGCCTAAATTCAAAAACTCTAAAGATTTGATTATGCAAATTAGTTTATTTTTAGATGGTTATGGTAAATCAAAAGGGATTAAAAATGCGCTAGAGCATCTGGCTTGCATAGTAATAAAAAAGACCGACTAATGACTAAGTAACCACTCGGGTCAACCTGTAAGAAGTAGGTAAAAAATTTGTACAAAATGAGGAGAATAGAAAAGTAGTAAAAAAGGAGATACCAAATGCACTTTTCAGAATCCGAGATAGAAGAATTAACGGCGAAATACAAAGAGAGACTTAAAGAA
>JANYCR010000574.1 GCA_025360185.1 Leptospiraceae bacterium
TCAGATAATGAACTTTGACCTGTGCTTAGTTCTACAGCCATCTTCTTTTGAAATTCCATCCCATATCGTTTGCGTGTTATCATAACCTAGACTCCTTTTTGTCCCTTTTGGGTCGTTACTAAAAAAGGGGGTAAGTCCAGAGGATAATCTAAATTTATTTGGGACTTTTTACAAACTCAACTGGGGGAATGTATCCGTAACTTTAGATTCGGTTTCTATTCAGTATGAAAATCTAGTTCTAACAAACCAGGTAGAAATTAAACTTCCCGCTTTGGAAATAACTCAGGATGAAACGAAAGTCCTTTTTAAATGGAAGGCAGATGGACTGTTAGATGATTCTTTTTATGTTCTCTGCGTTGTCTATTGCAGTGGCTTACAGAATGTATATTTAAGCGATGTAAAAAGAAATTCGCTCTCCGCAGAAGTAAATATTCCCTTTGCAGATAGAGAAATTTTTAGATATGCATATACCTATAGGCGAAAAGAATAAATCCTAATTTTGAAAAACCCGATACTAATTCTATATACCTAACTCACCTTACGCAAAAGAATAAAACTATGGATTTTTTAATGAAGTCAATAATATTAGATAAATCTAATAAATCAATAGAAACAATAGCCTGCGGCATAGGTCGGCTGAAGGTGAGCGTCAAGCGATGGGAGGAAAACCCACCCTCAGTGCTGGGAACGCTGGCACTCACCTTGCGTAAGGTGATTACCTAATTTATTTTTCCTATGACAAGAAATCAATTTTTAAAACTACTCATTACCAGTATCGGGGCACTAAGCGGAAATTCTATTTTGCCGCAAGAAGAGGCAAATAAAAAAGAAGTCTTAATTGTCGGGGCGGGAATAGCAGGATTAGCCGCAGCAAGAAAATTAACTACGAAAGGATTTCAAGTCACAATTTTAGAAGCACGAAATAGAATTGGAGGTAGAATCTGGACAGATCATTCAATGGGACTACCGGCAGAAATGGGTGCAGCTATCATTCATGGAAATAAAGGCAATCCAATCGCAAAGCTTGCCGAGCAATTAAAGCTACACACTGTTAGCTTCAACGTAGAAGAATCAGAGCTTTTTGATCTAAAGGGAAATAAACTCACCGAAGAGGAAAATCTAAAAATAGACGGTTATTACAAAGAATTAGTTTCTAAAATTGAATCTGAAAAAGAATCCGCTTCTAATAAAGACTCGATGGAGTCAATCTCCAAATCCTATTTATCTGGTTCTAGCTTTTCCGATCTAGACAAAAAAACATTAGAATGGATTATTGCTTCCGAAATAGAAAATAAGTTGGGAGCAAATCTAAAAAATATTTCTTTAAAATACTATGACGAGTCGGAATCCTTTCCCGGCGGTGATTTAGTATTAGCCAATGGACTTTCTGAAATTACGAATGCGCTCTCTATTGGATTAAATATTAAAACTTCCCATATAGTTTCAAAGATTGAATACGATAAGAAAGTAAAAATCACGACTGCCCAGGGAGAGTTTACTTCTGATTATGCGATTGTCACAGTTCCACTCGGCGTATTAAAAAATAAAAAAATTCAATTCACCCCCGAACTTCCTGATAAAAAGAGAACCTCAATAACTAACTTAGGATATGGTGCAGTCAATAAAATCTTTTTAAAGTTCTCTAAAAAATTCTGGTCATCTGAGACTTCGCGTTTCGGGTTAGTAGGAAATAGCCCGAGTGATAGTATTGAATTTCAAGATTTGAATCCAATGAAAAATACTCCCCTACTCTCAGGAATTATCTCCGGCGAAAATGCTGCCCTAATAGAAAAAACAAATAAAAAAGAAATCATTAGAGATACATTCGCTATTCTAAAAAAAATTTACGGAAATAAAATCTCCGCTCCTTTAGAAGTAACTCATTCCAGATGGATTTCAGATCCTTTTAGCTTTGGAACAGGATCGTATCTGGGATTAAACTCAGAGCCCCAAAACTTTTTAAATTTAGCAGAGCCAATAAACAATATACTATTCTTTGCTGGAGAAGCGACTAATACAACCTATCCCGCAACAGTTCATGGTGCCTATTTAAGTGGAGAGAGGGAAGCAGATCGAATTATCCAGCTTGCGAGCGGCTGACATGAATTTACTTTTATCTGCTAGATTTATTTCTATTTTTCTATTCCCATTTTTATTTTTGTTTAACTGTACAACCAATGAATACAGGCTAATAGGGATTACCTCAAGACTACAAGAAATTTTTTATTATGGGAAAGACTTTTCCGTTTCTGCCTGGAATGTAGACGAAGAGCGTCTAAGTAGAGTTAAGCTCGAAATTAAAAATAGTCTCGCCGTGCAAAACTTAGAGAATCCAAAAGAAAAGTGGAAAGAAGTAACCGATATTTCCCTGAAAGATGGCAATTATGTTTTATTTCAAATCTTTCCCGAATCTAGAGTTCTAGCAGAATTTCTAAAATTCAAATTTCAACTCAATGAAACCTCTCCGGTTAAGACGTATTCCTATTACAGTGAAATCCTAGAGACGAGTATCCGGGGACGCTATTACTACCCTGGTCCTTTTTATGCTGGAGGATTTTATGGAGGCTACGGCGGATTTGCCTATCCGATCAATTCAAGGCAAACAGAACAAGTCTCACAAAGAATTGTGCATTCGTATAATTTCTTAGTATTATTTTCTAATATACAGGTAAAAAAAAATATTTTTCGAATTACAACGCCGGCTGGAAACTTAATAGAATTTGAACTTAATAATCCTTAACAGCTTCGGATTCGGTAGGAAAAATCTCAAATAGTTCTGAAACTCGCGTTACATCAAAGACACGGCTTACGGGCTCTGATAATGCACAGAGTCTTAATTTTTGTGTCGTATCTATTAAGTTATTTTTAAGGGAGATAAATATGCGAAGCCCAGAAGAAGACATATAGCGAACATCAGCAAGACTGATGACAATGTCCTTATCTTGGTGGTAAGATATAATCCGTTCTAGACTTTCCTCAACCTCACGTGCCGATCTAGCATCAACAGGACCGGTAAGATAAATGACTAAGTATTTGTCCTCAACTTTGATTTGCAAATCCATACTACCAAAATATATTTTTACACGATTTATACAATCCTAAAATCAAATTACGCCAATTCATATCTATATATTGTCCAAACTAAAACCCAAAAACCTAAAGTAAAATCCGTAACTTTCTAGAGCAGTGATTGATATGACTAATGACAACTTTAGTTACTGTATTGAACACTGAAAGTAATTGCATTTTTCTAATTTTAGAAAATGTATTTGGAGTATCCAGAATGTTAGCATATATGGTATGCATCTAACGTTTAAAGCAAATTTAAATCAATCTACTGAGTAAAGTTTTTTAGTTGAAAATTTCTTACTCAAAGCGAAAATGCATAGACTCATGACCCAAATACTACTAAGTCTACTAAAAAATACTAAAATTAAGTCTAGGTTATTTTTTACTTTAATATTACTTTCAATTCCACTCTTCTGTTTGTTATTTTTAACCATAATCACGCAAAACCGGGCAATTCGCTTTGGCGAAAAGGAAATACTAGGAGTGGCATACAACCGTTTGCTTTTTGATCTAATGAAAGATTATCGAAATGCCCTTTCTCTCCTCCATACAGATACACAGCAGTCCAATCAGACAGAATTTGAATCAATACTTTCTTCCATTGACAGAACAGAAAAATATTTACTTCCGATTCATGCAAAAAATGGATTAGACCTGGATACAAAGGAAAAATTTGATCAACTAAAAACAGAGCAGGAAATTTTTGCAAAAAATATTTTCGCAAAGAAAAATACTGAATCGCAAGAGTCTGCTTTAAAGATTTTAGAAATTTTAACAAAACTAAATGCATATGTTGGAGATACTTCTAATTTAATTTTAGATCCTGATCTTGATAGTTATTACCTAATGGATATTACCCTCATTAAAATTCCAAATTTAATGGAAGTCTCTACTCAAATAGAAAGCTTAGTTTTTTCAGCGATTCAAGAAAAAAATCTTTCCGAAGAAAATCAAATCAAACTATTCAATTTCTATTCCCAATTAAATGCAGGACTTGATCAAACACTGAATTCATTTGAAATTGCTTATAAATACAATGGGATATTAAAATCAAATTTAGAAACTAAAAAAAATGCTGCTCTCGTTAACATAATTAAATATAGAGATGAACTTAAGATTATTTCTAACCCAGCTAACAAAGTAATTAATTTGGAAAAGCTTGAGAGTTTTCCAAGTCTCATAAAAAATTACAATAATTCCCTATTAGAAATATACCTTGCGACCTCTGAGTCTCAAGAAAGACTTTTAGATATTCGAGTTGCAGAATTCAAAATAGAGCAGATTACTTCTATTTCTTTAGTATTACTAATTACTGGGTTAACAATATTTATACAGTACATAATTGTATCTAGCATTACTGTTCCTTTAAGTGAAGCCGCCTCTAAGTTTGAACTATTAGCTAAAGGCAATTTGAAACATCGTATCGAATACGACGGCAAAGATGAAATAGGCGCACTTTCAAATTCGATCAATATATTCATTCAATATCTAACAAATCTCTTAGTAGTCATTGCAAAACTTTCAAAAGAATCCAATCTTGTTTTTGCAGATATGTCTATTATGACCAAACAATTATCTCTATCTACTCAAAATCAAGCAGCAAGCACAGAAGAATCTGCAGCAGCATTAGAAGAAATTTCTTCAAGCTTCTCAAAGATTGCATTATCAATCGAGACAGAAGCTAGAGATATTTCTGAAATTGGTAATATTACGGATAACGTCGCACTCTCAACAAAAAAAGCATCTGAATCAATTCATAGCCTGGGCACAGTCATAGATATCTCTGCTAAAGAAGTTAAGAAAGGCGAAGTCGTTATTTCTAAAACAGTAGATTCCATGAACCAGATAAAATCTGCCGCCGACGAAATAGCAAAGATTATTATTTTAATTACGGAAATATCCAAGCAGATCGGCTTATTAGCATTAAACGCGAGCATCGAAGCAGCACGGGCAGGTGAGCATGGTAGAGGTTTCTCTGTAGTAGCCGATGAGATTTCGAAACTCTCTCTCAAAACAGAAGAAAGCGTAAAGCATATTCGCTCTCTAATTGTAGGCACAAACTCATCTATTAAAGAAGGAATTCAAAATGTAGGCACTGTCGTTGATGTATTGCGAGTAGTAATCGAAAAAATAAATGAAACAAATAGAAAAGCCAAGATCGTAGACGAAGAAATTTCTTCTCAGTCTGTCAACATTAATTTTATTGCAAACAGTCACACTAAACTAGAGAATCTTTCCGAGCAAATCGACACTAGCACAAAAGAAGAGAAAATCGCCATTAGCCAGATATCTGAAAGCATGAATCGAATCACAACGGAAACTCAGCTTATTTCAGAAAATATAAATCAACTGAAACTAGCAGCTGAAAAAATTTCAACTCTATCAGACGAACTCACCCTTACAGTCAATAAGTTTGAATTATAATACAAGCCACAGCTTACAATTTTTTTACATAATCAATGAGTTCATCTAGATCATAATAATAAAATGGCAAAGTTCTAGATTGAAACACCTGATTAGTATGCTGGATAACAGAGAGTTGACTTTTGATTTTTTCAAGTTCTTCCTTTTCTTGCAAAATTAAATTAGCCATCGCTTCATTTAACCCTGATATTTCCTTATGCAGTTCCTTTTTATCTGAATCTGGATTTTTAAACTTAGCTTGTAATTCTTTTTTTTGTAGAGCTAGTGGATGTGAATGGTCTAAAAATTTTTCAGGAGAATACACTGCATCACGGAGTTTTAATTCCAATTCTTTTTCATCAACATCTGGAACAGGAAACCACTCCGTTTTATTTAGATTCATTGTCGCACTGGCTACCTCATAAGGGGCTGCTTCAATTTTAAAAAATTCTTTTATGATATGCTCGGATACTTCTTCGTATCTGCCACCACCTTTTCCATGAATAAAAAAGTCAGTCATAAAAAGTCGTAGGAACATAGTCAGTGTAACCGCTTTAGGAAGTATACAGGCATTATCCAGTGAATCCTCAACTCTCATTACATTCCGTTTTTTTGTTGCGGGATCTAAAATCCAAAAAGGCATTTCACCAGAGACAAGGTTTGGAATTGGTTGCGCATGATTTTTAATCTTATGCTCTTTACGGTAATCAATTAAAGATTGATTGTATACTTGCATAAAATCATCTAAGTGCTCGCGAATTGTTTCAACTAATACTTTGAAGGAATGTAATTTCACAAGTTCACTTACATTGATTCGATAAATATGAATCCCTCTAGATTGGTAAAATTCCTCGCGAATTGTTTCATTGATTTCAAATAAATACTGGCAGGTCTTTAGAAGTTCTAGTTTACGATTTAAAATCTTTACTAACTCAGTTTGAATCTTAGGGTTAATAAAATACTTTGCTTCTTCTATTTGACTTTTAATAATACTTGTTAATTCAGCACGTTCATCCTGGCTTAACTCTGATTGCGAATAAACTCGATTAGCTGCATCTTTTAAGTGTAAAGTTTTTAAATGAGCAAAACCTACTTCGAGCCTTTCTGGATAAGCGTAAGACATTTCAAATTGGTCGGTATCCACCACAATATGGAGCGGCAAACCCCCTGTTAAACCCGCAATCTTATGAATCAATAAATCTTTAAATAAAATACCCGGATGTTGAAATTCAGGCTGATGCCCATTTGCTATAATTGGTTTAGCATTAAAGTCCACCTGGAATTTTTCAGAGAGGAAACTTCTAGTCTCTTGTTTCAGGTTTATAAATTCCTCTTTCGTAAATCCCTTCGGAATAAATTCTATTTTTTTATGCCTGAGTATACTCTCTGTAAGTTTGACAAAATCTTTCTCATTGCAAATAACTTCTTTAATTTCATTCATTTTATTGCCTAACTTAACTTAGACTAATTCTCATTCTATCTGTCAAGTTCTTAGTATCATGTTATCACAATGTGGCTGTGAAATGTAAAAATTGCCCTAGTTTTTATTTGGAAATTTAAAACTTTCAGTTGAAACAAGAAGGATTTAGAAAAAGAATGTTCTTTGTGATAAGACGTTGGTTTTTATATCTAGTTTGCATTTTCCTTTTTTTTAGATGCGCGGCATTTCAAAAGACAGTGAAGATTACACCTGCTGCATTCGAATACCAATCTATTGCGGAAAATTATTTTGGAAAGGGTGACGAGAAGCCATTTCCACTCACAGTCCAAAAAGGGAATAATCTCCATAATTCGACAACTCTAGATGGACGTTATCTTTTTTATACAACAGACCATTCTGGAAACTATGATATTTGGTTTAGAGATTTGCGCTCTGCGATCATAGTTCCTGTAACAGCCCACCCCTCTGCCGAGTATAAACCTGCCATTAGCCCCGACGGAAAAAAATTACTCTTTGTCTCGGAAGAAAATGATTCATCCGGTGATATTGTTTTAGTAAATATAAATCCATCCGTGTTCATAGATAATTATCTCAGTGGCGATAAAAGCATTATAGAAGAAAAGATATTTTTAACAAATCCAAATTTTAACGACCCAAAGAAAAGAGATAGTGCAGTAGATACAGATCCCGCTTGGGCTCCTGACGGCAAACATATCGTATTCGCAAGTGATCGTTTTTCACCCGGTCTACAAAACCTTGTTTCACTCGATATTACAAATCCTACAAAGATATCCCAGCTTACTAAAAACGGTGCTGCCTCACCTCAATTTTCCTTTGATGGGAAACATATTGTTTACCTTTCTTTTAAAGACACGAAAGAAGGCGAAATTTATCAACTAAGCCTTGCCACTGGAATAGAAGAGCGGCTAACCAATGATAGCTATATGAATTTTTCTCCATCCCTGTCTCCCGATGGAAAGTTTTTATATTTTACATCTATCAGGCGTGATACAAATCAAAACGGGACTCTAGAGCTAAGCGACAATAGCCTCATCATTAAAAAAGACTTGACTACAAAAGAAGAAAAAGTTCTAACCACTGACTCTGTTTCGATCTTTGATACAAAGTTTTCTTTTTTTAATAAGGGAAGTATTTTATACTCGGCAGCTTTATACAATACAATCAATATTTACTTCATTCCTGAATCAGGTCCTATTCCTAAAAAAGCAAACATTGACGAGCAACTTAATTTTGCCCTTCGTATTAAGAAGTCTCAGGATAATTACTTTTTGGCGCTTGACTCGGTAAAACTATTTTATGAGTCCGATTTATTATTTCCAATTTACGAAGCCAAGATTAAAGATATCAAAGCCGAATTTCGTTTGGACAAAGGACAAATAAAAGAGGCAAAGCTGATCCTAGATGAAATGCTTTCCCATGAAAACAATCCCAAAAACGCTCTCGCCTATGCACTCGCAATTCGAAGACAGAATCGATCTGCCGGAAAGACCTCTGATAAAATTCTTTTCGATTATTATAACACAATTCTTACGAAGAATACCGACAAACAAGTATTAGCCTCTATTTTAAAACTAGTCGGTGGAGAAAAAGAAAAAGCAAATGATTTTTCGAGTGCAAAGATTCACTATGAAACTATTCTCAAAACCTACCCAGAATATTTTGAAAGAAGGGAAGTAAAAAGAAAACTCGCAAAATTGGAATTTACCAAAGACTCGGTAATAATTCCAGAGAGATACTTTGAACTATTAAATGACTCTTCTACTAGTGTCGAAGACTTAAGACTCATTCTCTCTGATTTAGAAAATCGAATATCGGGTAATAAGAATTACCTTCAAAAAATTGAATACTCATCACAACTACTAGAAAAAAATAAATTAAAAGAAAGATCTAAATTATTATTTGAGCTTGTCACCTATATCAAATCAAAAGCACTCAGTGAAGCTAAAAAATTCCAAGAAAGCAATGCAGAGATTGACACTTACCTGGAACCAGTAAAAAAGAATCCGGATTGTGATCTAAACCCATTCTGTCAAAAATTTCTTGTCTGCGTAAAAAATCCAGTCTGTCTAAAAAGCCATCTATTAAAATCAAAAAACTTTGAAGGGCTCGGATCAGTAACAGGTTCTTTTGATGAGCTTAGAGTATTTCTCGAAAACTACGACCCGGAGCTGGGTGTCGAATTAAATAAATCCGAAATTGAAAAAACATTTCGCTATTATGAAAATAAAGCCCGCGATCACGAAGCCCGTGGGAATAGTAGTATAGAAAATCGACTTCATTTAAGAGATGCTGCCTTTCACTATTTTTTCAACGTGGAAAATATGTATTTGCTTAAAGAGAAAAATCTATTCGTAGAAGATTTATATAAAGACTACGCGGTTTATTATCAGAAGAAAATGGTAGATTCTATTTTTAACTATGCTCAAAAGCAAGCACAGGATAATAGAGATAATCTCCTAGAAAAATTAAATGTACTGGGAGAAGGAAAATTAAATGTATTCGGTCGAGCAACTCTTTTTCTGTCTAATGTTCTTGATAACCGTGTAACAAATAATTTAAAATTTTTGGGTGACTTTCGAGATTTAAAACGAGAGACAATTCTTGGTAAGCCGGGAGAACCCGATGATGCTTTGAAAATTTTAGATGCCCATTTCATTTTGGGTAGACCGAGATCAAGACCAGTTTTATACCTCGCTTCCCTTTATGGATACTCGTACTATTTAATTAATAAATCTCTAATTTATGAAACCCATTACCGTGAGACTAACACGATGACAGCCGCTCGGAAAGAATCTATTCTACGCGATTTAAGAAATGCTGAGAATGAATTAAAATGGATTATATTTGCAGATCCTCAGTATGCAGATGCGCACCAGTTACTCGGATGGCTTTATCAATACATCGACATATTCAAATCCACCAAGCCTTCCTCAGACGGGGAGAGCGATGGGGAAATCTATGCAGATACATATGCAAAGTATTTTTCAGAAAAGCATTTTGAGGAAAATATAAATCTTTATAAACAAGTTCTAGATATGCTTGGAAATATCCCTAATAAAAAAATTCTATCCGATTTAAATCTAAACCTGGCAAATAACTATTTACTTCTCCACAACTATCCAAGGGCTAAAGAACATTATGCGAAGGTAGAAAAATACGGACAGAGTATTGTAGAGCAAATTCAATTTGAGAACTACAAACAAACTGCGCTGTTTAATTATAATTATGCGCGGTCTCTTATTTCAATGGGAGAATACCAAAAAGCAATCCAATATCTAAATAAGACTGCAGAGATTTACTATGAAAATGAATATTATGAAGAAGTAGGAAAAAATCCAACAGGTCTCAATCAAAACAAAATGAAAAAAGAAAAAGTAATTTACCAGGTGAATAATAAATTAGTTTTAATTTATTCCCTTCTTGGACTCGCAGAAAGAGAAGCGGGTAATTATGTGAATGCGATAAATAATTATAAGAAGGCACTCGCCGTAAATTATAACTCCGGCTATGTAGACAATATCAATATCTATAGCTCTCTTGCTCTTTGTTATCAAAAAGTAGAAAAGTATCATCTTTCTGATTATTATATTTCTAAAGTAGAAACAGAATACAAAAAATTCAAAGCAAAAGAACGTTTTAAAATTCCTTCTTTTTATGATTGGGTCTGGAATTTTCTATTGCCGGATAGAGTGCGTGTAATTGGCGATGGGCGATTTCCCGGAGAGTTTGCACCTGAAGAACATTACCTATTAGCCCAGGGAATTAAAATTCAAAATCTCACCGAAGAAGGCGAATTCGAAGAAGCCGAAAAACAAATACAAGCTAGAGAAAAATTTCTCAAAGATACAGGACTAAATAAACTAATCATCGGGGAAGAAATAATATTAGCCTCTAAGTATAAAATCGGCTACGATAATTTTGTACAGGGGAAATACGAAAAAGCGCTCAAACATTATGATGATTTTTTAGAGCAAGTAAAATCAAAAAAAATGAGCACAGGAAATGCCATAAAAGAAAAAAGAAAAATTTTAAAACGTAAAAGTTTTACATTATTTAGACTGGTTGAATCAGGAGAGGTTAATTATGATTCCCTGCTACCGGTTCTAATAGATAATTTGAATGATTTAACCTTAGAAAAAAATACAGCTACAGAAGCCTGTTTAAAGACTATCAAGCAAACTAAACAAGAAAGCGACTTATTAAAAGTATGCGAAGATAGGTTTCATAAGGAGTGGTATGTATTTGATCCACTGCTTGGTCTCAGTTATTATTATTTAGGAGAAGTTTTAAATTCCAGAGGCGAATATGATTCTGCCTTTCATTATTATGGTCTTGCCATTCCACTCCTTAAAGACCCGGCTGGTATACCTGTTGAAGTAATTGGACTTCCGGGAGATTTATTTTTTAAAACAGAGAGACTTCGGTTAAAAATTAATTTAGCTAATATTTATTACAGAATGGGAGATGAAAAACAATTTAAAAATATTATAGCCGAAGTAGAAGAGCTTGCCTCTGAATTTCAGTCAGTAGAGGACTTAGTAAAAGTAAAACTTTTAAAAGCAAAATTTTTATTTCAAAAAGCAAAAATAAAAACGGATTACCAACAGGTAATTCAAGAACTGGAATCAGCAGAAAGAAATATTTTTAGAAGTTATTCTACTTTAATTGATTTAGAGGATGATTTTTTTCAAGAGTTGTATGGACTTTTACAGGATGCTCATTTCAAGATCGGAAACTGGAAAGAAATTCATTCGAAAGAAGAAAAACTATACAGTGTATTATTATTTAAACATTTTCAAAACACAAGAGTGATATTTGAAGAAGCAAAACTAGAAGGGCTGAATCAATCATTTAGAGAAACCATTCGCAAAGATGCAGAAAATAATGCCAAATACAAATCACTGGTAAATAGCCGTAAGCCACTTTCAAGCTTCCTAAGTTCCAGAGTCGAAATCAATTCAGAGGTCGAGCGCGTAATAAGTGTAATCCTAAAATTTTTTCCTGAGAAAAAACGATTCTTTGAAATAAAAGATTCTATAAAACCAGAAAACATCACTCTTAACCAGGTAATCGTTCGCTTAAAACTAATTCAAAATGCTCTTGTTATAAATCAAATCAAGAATGGAAAAGAGAATTTCTCGTCTATTCCAATTAGCAAGGATATAAAAAATACTTTAGAATCTTATTTCACAAAAGTATGTGAGAGCAGTGAAATCTCCGAGATAACGATCATTCCAGATAAAAAGCTTGCAGACTTTGACTTTGGTTCTCTTTTCATTGGAAATGAAAAATTGTCAGATCGGATTAAACTGAATTACGCATATACGATGCGACAAGTAAATCCGATTAGCCACAGAAATATTCAATTGACACATATTGTTAACACCACTGAAGAAAAAGTGAATAATGAAAAAATAGAAAACGGAAGATTCATTGAAACTAAAAATACAAAGAAACTAGGTCCGATATTAAATGATTCCGATATCCTAAATACTCAAATTAACTATGCGAACGGAAATATTTTTAGTCCAAGTGTAAATGGTTTTATTAACTTAAAAGAATTTGCTGAGAAGAATGCGAGTCTATCACTTGTAATTCTAAACAAAACCAGGTTTGATGATAAATCCTTTTTTAGAACGTTAGGCGCAGTTGATGTAATCCAGTCTACGGGAGTTCCACTCGTACTACTTGGAGGGGATAAGAAGCTTAGAGCGCTTGAAATGAATTCCTATGATTCGATCAAAAGCCAAGCGGCTACGCCTGTAGGATTTCATTCTGATCTATTTACAAATCCGAATTCAAAGGAATACAATTTAATTAAACAGGAAGCATTTAAGTGGGAGAGAAGAAAAAAATATCGCGAAGCTCTACAGTATTTTTTAGAAGCGGATTCTTTAGTTAGCCGCTTAAGTAAAGAAGAAAAACTTGAATCAGATTTAAACCTTGCTAGAATTAAATCCAAAGCAGTTCCAAAAACAAAAAGATTTGTGTTTTATGAAAGACTCTTAAAGAAATATGAAAATACAAAACCTGAAAAGATTATGATTTACGAGGCGCTTCTTCATCAGTGCTATATTAATTTTTCTAATTCTTATTGCCGCGATCATTTTAAAAATTACTATAGAACTTTAAAATCTACCTCAGATCTAGATGCTGAGACAAAAGAAAGAAGTAAGACTTTAGTAAATTTCTATATTCAAATAAACAACGGGGCGATTCAAAATCTAGAAAAGAATTATCAAAATTTCTTAAAGGCAGTTTCCTTCGAAGACTTATTTTTATTCCACGAAGATATGAGTCGGTTCTTCCTAAAAAACTTTATTTTGGATAAGGCAGAATTTCACTCTAAACAATTCTTAAGGCAAGCAACGAATCAAGAAGAAAAAGAAATAGCACTTGATCTTGAAAACGAAATAGAGCTTCAATCCTTCTTTACTGTGCGGTCTAATACCATTAACCTCTCTGAAGTATCAGACTCGATTTACAAGGATGGAATCCAAAAAGACTGGTCTTCCGTTGAAGCAAAAATCAAATCTCTAGATAGAAAATCTTACGATGATGTATTAATTAAATATAGACAAAGACTTTTTTCTATTTGGAAAGACATTACCTCGGGCTCTGAATTTAATCCACTGCAATTGATTTCTGAAACTACTTCCACCGGTAAATCGCTATACTCCCTCATGAGTCAAGTGGATAAGACGCTTCTATTTCACCTACTTCTAAATTCAATTCAATACCAGGCGCATGTAGAGGTTAACACTGTATTTGACGCTTTCCTTGATTTACAAAAAGAAGATTCAAGAAAAATTCAAATTTATTATATGCAAATGGCATGGGTAGAGGAATTATTCAATCGTGGTGACTATGTAAATGCAGAAAAATATTTAAATAAATTGGAGCCTGATCTTTCTAAATTTACTTATGATAAAAATCTACAGAAAAGATTTCACTTCGCTAAGTTTAAAATTTTCTCCATGACAGATGATACCGGCAAAAAGCTAGATTTAATTAATAAGACTGTGCTAGAATCGGATACAGATTGGTATCCTTATTACAAGGAAGCCAGTTCTAAAGAAATTACAAAATTTATCCCGATGCTAAATGAAATAATAGCAGCTAAGAGTGATAAACTTTATGATACGTATAACCGAAGAGAGTTTTTAGATTTAATCAGCTATTTAGAACTACTTTCTTTTCGTTCAAATAGTTCTGAGATTTTTCTTGATCTCGCATTCTACCGTGACAAAGTAGAAGATGTAAATCGACTTCACAAAGAAGTTGCAACTTTTTCTGAGTTGCCACAGGCTGAGGCTACTACAGAGTTGCTTCTCAAGAAAGTGCCGAAGGACCAGGAATTTATTGCTGTTGTTAACTTTGGACTACAGACATTTACAATTAAAATTGAAAATGGAAAATCAAACGGGGAAATCGCATTTCCTGATTACAGAACTATTAAAAATGATATTTTTGGTTATCACAGGCAAGTTAGAAAAAAGGGGAGTGGACTTTTACTCAAAGATTATTTAGAGCCTAAGTTTAGAAATAAAATTCTATTAAATAAAAATAAACTTACTTATCTATACCTAAGTTCGTTCTATTTAAAAGCTCCACTTGAATTAAAAGAAGAGGAT
>JANYCR010000604.1 GCA_025360185.1 Leptospiraceae bacterium
CCCGATTATTTGGTTTGCCTATTAAAGATTTACATTGAATTTGGTTAAATAGGAGAAATATTCTAGTTTATGGAAAATGGAAAAAAGGGGCTTCTAGCTCTGTCAGCATTTACAATTCTTTACGTTGCCTTTAGTATACCGGCACTTATCAATTATTTTAAACCCAAAAGTTATATCGAGATTAACGGTAAAAAATTCACCGAGTCTGATTTAGAAAAAGAAAGACCGGCTATAGTCGTTAAGTTAAAAAAAGACTATGTAGAAGGAATGAGAAGAGGATTTGAGCAATTTGCCAATGATAAAATTCTTGAACTAGAAGCAAAGGAAAAAAATATAAAGCCGAGCGAAGTAGTTTCAAAGGGCATCGGTTCTTATACTCCATCTTCGACTGAAATTCAAGCCATCTATGAGCAATACAAAGACCAATTTGGCGGTGCTAAACTGGAAACTGTGCAAGATAGAATTGTTGGCTATTTAAAAAATCTAAAAGAGCAAGAATACTACGGCGAACTTACCAAACGATACAAAGTTGATTTTTTCATGGAAGAAGTAAAACAAGTTAAACAAAATGTAGCAGAGAAAGGTAATCCCTCGCTCGGTCCAGAAAATGCAAAAGTCACTATCATTGAATTTTCTGATTTTGAATGTCCTTATTGCAAAAGAAGTCAAGCTACAACCAAACAACTTAGAGAACAATACAAAGATAAAATTCGTTGGGTATTTCGTGATTATCCGCTTCCATTTCATCGCAATGCAATGTTTGCTCATATAGCAGCAAATTGTGCAATCGAACAAGGAAAGTATTGGGAATATTTTAATCTTCTATTTGACAATTCTGAAAATCTTGTAAAAGAAAATGTAATTTTATTAGCTGATAAGGCTGGATTAGATAAGACAAAGTTTGATGCTTGTTTGGCGGACTCAGGAAAAATTTCTGCTGAAATTGAAGCAGACGTTGCAGATGGTCAAGCGGTCGGCGTGAACGGAACTCCAGCATTTTTTATAAATGGAATTTTTGTAGAAGGAGCTCAACCAATAGGTGCGTTCCAAAAAATTATCGACGAAGAATTAAGTAAATAAGGAGAAGATATGAGTAAAACAGTTAAAGTTGCAGTAACGGGAGCAGCAGGTCAAATAGGATATTCCCTATTATTTAGAATTGCATCTGGACAAATGTTCGGAGCTGACACAGCCGTAGAGTTACAATTATTAGAATTAGAAGCAGCACTTCCTGCGCTTAAGGGCGTTGTAATGGAATTGGATGATTGTGCATTTCCACTCTTACAAAAAGTAACAGTGACTTCTGAATTAGATGTTGCGTTTAACGATATTAATTGGGCACTTCTTGTAGGCTCTGTTCCTAGAAAAGCAGGAATGGAAAGAGGGGATCTTTTAAAAATCAACGGTGGAATTTTTACCAAACAAGGGAAGTCGCTCGAAGCAAAAGCAAACAATGATGTAAGAGTTCTTGTTGTGGGTAATCCTTGTAACACCAACTGTCTGATTGCAATGAACAATGCAAAAGGAATTCCCTCTAACAGATGGTTTGCATTAACGAAGTTAGATGAGAACCGCGCAAAAACACAGCTAGCGCAAAAAGCTGGTTATCCGGTGTCTAAAGTTTCTAATTTAGTAATTTGGGGAAATCATTCTGCAACACAATACCCTGATTTCTATAACGCAAAAATTGACGGAAAATCTGCTACTGATTTAATTAAAGACGAAGCTTGGCTAAAGGGAGACTTCATTTCTACAGTTCAAAAACGTGGTGCCGCTATTATTGCTGCACGCGGTTCTTCTAGCGCAGCGTCTGCGGCTAACGCAGTAGTAGACACTGTTGTGAATCTTACAACTCCTACAAAACCTGGTGATTGGTTCAGCGTAGCTACTCATTCTGATGGAAGTTACGGAGTTGATAAGGGGTTAATCTTTGGTTACCCAATCTCTTCTGATGGAAAGGATTACAAAATTGTGCAAGGCGTTCCTCTCAATGATTTCGGCAAAGAAAAATTCAAAATTACACATGATGAATTAGTTGGCGAAAGAAACGATGTAAAGGATATGCTCTGACCTAACCCCAGACTTTAATTTCTTGTAGAATCCTAACAAGTCGCCCCTTCCCTTTGAGGGAAGGGGATTTTACAGTTATACAATGCAAGAAATAGGAAGTTGGGGTTAGGTAGGTATAACAAAATGATATACTCTATACTAATCACAATTCTATTTATCGCATTCTTTCAATTAGCCCGTATGTCGATTGGCTTTGAATTAGCTTATTCTTCAATCACGAATTCACTTAGAAATGCAGTCGTCGATTGGAAAAATACAGGCTCTATGTATTTACTCTCCGCCTATTTTTTATTCATGTTATTACCTTTTTTCTGGGGACTTACTTTTTTCTTAAAATCAGATGCAAATGTGGTAGTAGTAATTCTTGCATTTTCTTGGATTTACAATTGGACAAAATATTTTTTTTTAAATGAAAAGTTAGAGAGATGAATACAACGGCAGTTGCGTATAAAGAAGAATTTTTAGACCACGAAACCGGTCACCATCCAGAGAATTACAAGCGATTAACCTCTATTCTAGAGAAGCTTCAATCCAAATCTTATTTTAAAGACCTCATCAGACCGGATATACGAGAAGCTACTGAAGAAGAAATTTCTTCTATTCATACTTTATCTTACATAAGAGACTTTCAAAAACGAGTGAAAGTAGGGGCTGGACACTTTGATGGGGATACTCCTTATTCACCCGGTTCTTACAAGGCGGCAGCACTTGCTAGTGGTTCTGGAATTGTTTTGGCTGATAGCATTTTAAATGGAGAGGTAAAGAATGGTATTGCGCTTGTTCGTCCTCCCGGACATCATGCAGAAAAACACCATGCGATGGGATTTTGCATGTTTAATAATGTTGCGGTTACTGCTAAGTATCTACAGTCCAAAGGAATTGGAAAAATTTTAATCCTAGATTGGGATGTTCACCATGGGAATGGAACCGAGCATAGTTTTTATGAAGACGATTCCGTTTATTTTATTTCCACTCACCAGTATCCATTTTACCCGGGAAGTGGAGCAGAAAAAGATAAGGGTAATGGAAAAGGGCTTGGGTATAATTTAAATATACCGCTTAGAAGAGGCTCTTCCAACCAAGATTATTTAAATGCATTTACAGAAAAAATTATTCCTGCAATAGATAAATTTCAACCAGAATTTATTCTAATTTCAGCAGGTTTTGATGCACATAGAGATGACCCTTTAGGCGGAATGGATTTATCCACACATGCCTTTGAGCAGTTTACAGACATTATCTCCCACAAAGCGAAAGAAATTTGTGAGGGCAGAATTATTTCTTTTCTCGAAGGCGGGTATAACTTGGAAGCTCTCGCTGAATCAGTGGAAGCACACGTTGCGGTACTAAGGAGTTAATTTGAACAAGAAAATGTTAATTACCGGTGCATCTCGCGGAATTGGAAAAGCGATTGCACTTCATTTTGCAAAGAGAGGATATGAATTAGTTTTGGTTTCGCGCTCTGAAGAAGAATTAAAATCCGTAGCTTTACAATGCAAGTCATTAGGGACAAAAGCATATTATCTCCTTGCAGACTTTTCTGATATTACGAAGTTAAAAGAAGTCCTTGAAGATATTCAAAAAACATTTCCCTCGATTACAAATTTAGTATTAAACGCAGGAATTTCTACAAGCCTTACCTTTGAAGATAATACTCTTGAAAATATCCAAAGAGAATTAGATATAAATTATATTGCCCCACTTACAATCATTAAAGAATATATTCCCACTTTAAAAAAAGCGGGCGGTGGAAATATAATTTGCATTAGCTCCTTTGGTGCAATCGTTCCATTTCCGGGTAATTCCAGTTATGCGGCAAGTAAAGCAGCATTATATTCTCTTTGCACAAGCCTTAAAATGGAATTAGAGCCTTATAATATTCATGTCGGTTGTGTCCTCCCCGGTTCAACCAAAACTGAAATGACAAAAGAGTTCCATGAGACCCCGTTCGTTCCTTTTGATGATCCTTCTGAAATTGCTCAATGCGTAGAAGATTCAATCAATAAAAAAGAAGCAGTCGTAATTCCTGGTATTCTTTATAACGCCGCAGCATTTACTTATAAACTTTTCCCAAAGCCAGTAGATTTTTTAATGACACTTGCGGCTAAGGTTGTTTTGCCTAAGTTAAAGAAATGAAAAAATTCTTTTTTTTGTCGAAATAATTTTACTAGCAAATTTTACCTGGTCCATTCTAGGTAAGTGCAATACTGGTATGCATACGGATAAAAAAAGTAAAAGCCTTAGAAGGCATAAAAGGAATCGTTACAAAAAATAAAATCTACACAGTTATTCTCGTTAAAGATAAATTTTTTCCCGAAGGAGAAGAATGTATAGTAGGGAATAATAAGGAGTATGTGACGGTTGATTGTTTTAAGAGAGAAATTGTTTCTTGATATTAGGAACTATTATTGTTTTTGCGGGGATTCTACTTCTCGGAAAAGTCTGGGGAAAAATTCGCCCTATGATTGAAATTGAAAAAGATGATATTACCTACCACGCAGAAATTAGCCATTCATTTAAGAAAGGTATGATTCCTCTCTGTGAATCGGTGCCAAAAAAGTAACGGCAACCCTCAATCAGCCGCAGTCGTAACCAATAAAAAATCTGCTCTAATGCGTAATTCTTGCTGTAAAATTTCTTTAACCAATTGACATACGAATTGTATTGAAAATAATTTTTCTATGAACGAAAAATTTCCTGAAACTTTTTGGGGCAAACAGTGGAATTCTCTCATTGAGTCGATGTATTATAGTGAGAAAATTGTGCAGATTGGGCGTGCAAAGTATCAGGATGAATTTATCATTCGAATTGATTCGAGTGGGAATAAAATTTTTGCTCTCATACAGGCATATAACCGTTCTCCTCACGAAATCTATTTTGAAATTAGACGATACTCGGAAGATGAAATTTTGATCATTCAAAATACCATCGAGGACATAGCCAAAGAAGATCCAGAAATTAATTTGTTCTATGGACAAGAACGAATTTCGGAAATTCTGAAACAGAAAGGAATTCCACTTTTACCCGACAAAGAAGAATTAGCCTCTACTTGTTCCTGCTCTCGGGAAACAGAGGTTTGTAATCATCATTTTGCTGTGTTATTTCAACTATCTCGTTTCGTTGATAAGAATCCACTCGGATTATTAGAGCTACGCGGATTCGAATTTGTGGATAAGAGCAAGAAACCCCGAATAAAATCAAAAAGAAAGAAGCCAGTATTTAAAATGAAGAAAAGAACTAAGGTAGACTTTACTTCAACGTCTATTTCTAATAATGCATACGGAATAATTCCTATTATCCACATAAATATTTTATCCGGTTTAAAATTCAGTTTAAAACTTTTTGTAGAAGATAAATCAGATCCGCTCGGTACACCTATTCCGTATTCTGAATTGTATGAAACTGATTTACAATCTGTTCTGGGTCGCTCACCTAATCATATCAAGGTTGAACTACTTCGAAAGCTAATTCAAATTGGAATGAAGCTTCCTGAGCTTGTTCAACTTTTACATAAGAAAGGAAAAGAGGAAGTTGTCATATCCTTAAATCGTATGAGTGATATTTTAATCAAAGAGCGAGATACGCTTGAGTCAATGGGAATTGGGTTTAGTCTTCCTTACGAACTAAAAGAAATTCTGCAACCGACTCTGAGTTATTTTGGGAACACACCTAAGACGATTCAATACTTAGATGCCTCCGATTTATTCGTATTCGATCCAGTTATTTCGTTAGGGAATATGGTAATTAGCCCTGCTGAGTTTGAAGAGCTTTCTAAGAATGCTGGCAAATTAGTATTCTTCCGAGATAGATTTGTTCTTCTCACTCCTGAAACTATTACTTCTATACTTTCTAATCTCGCTACTCCGAATGAAAGAATATCGAACGCCAAACGGCTATACTCCGCTTTAGAGGGAAAGTATCGCGGAAAAGAATTAAAGTTAGATAAAAATCTTGCGTCCTTCGTCGCCAGGCTTCATGAGCCAGAGGATATTTCCCTTCCGTATGGGTTAAATGCAAGTATGCGCTCGTATCAAGTTAGCGGATATAGATGGATTTATTCTACAATTAGAAATGGACTCGGTGTATGCATTGCAGATGACATGGGACTTGGGAAGACGCTACAGGTAATCGCTGTTATTCTTAAATTAAAAGAGGAAAATAGACTTCACAATCAAGTCCTAGTTATTTGTCCAACTACCATTCTAGGAAATTGGCTTCGGGAAGTAGAGAAATTTGCCCCTAGCCTCAAAGCGAAGATTTATCACGGGAACGATAGGCATTTTACTGAGTCTGTAGATATTGTGATTACTACGTACAATCTTGTTCGTCTACATTCTAAGTTTTTTTCCAATCGAAAGTGGACTCTGCAAGTTATAGACGAAGCGCAAAATATTAAGAATCCGTCCACTTACCAATCTAAATCAATCAAATCAATTCAGGCAGACTTTCGAATTGCCATGACAGGCACTCCGGTTGAGAATCGTCTCACAGAGCTTTGGAGTATCTTTGATTTTATGAATCCAGATTTTTTAGGAACACTAAAATGGTTTCGTGCTGAGTATGCTATGCCAATTGAGTCTTACCAGATAGAGCAAAAAGTAGAGCAATTCAAAAAAATCACATCTCCCTTTATGATTCGAAGATTAAAATCAGACAAGTCCATCATCGCTGACTTACCCGATAAAATCATCAAGGAAGAATTCTGCTATCTCTCGAAAGAGCAAATCGTCATTTACCAGAAGATATTAAATGAAGGTATGGATATGATTCAATTTCTAAGTGGAATTTCTAGAAGAGGAAAAGTATTTCAAATGATAAATGCACTCAAGCAAATTTGTAATCATCCTTCCCATTTTACGAAAAAGAAAGTCTACCACCCTAATCTTTCCGGTAAATCACAAAGGCTTTTGAGTCTACTTGAAAGTATCCTTCCAACAGGAGAGAAGACAATTCTATTTACGCAGTATACAGAGATGGCGCAAATCCTACTTGCTATTTTAGATAAGCATCTTTCTTTACAACCTGATTTTTTTCACGGTGGACTAGGGCGCAATGCACGTGAGAAAATGATTTCTGATTTTCAGAAAGATCCATCTAAGAAGCTAATTCTTATTTCCCTCCGAGCCGGTGGAACTGGTCTCAACTTAGTAGAGGCAACGAACGTTATCCACTATGACCTCTGGTGGAATCCAGCAGTTGAAGACCAAGCCACTGATAGAGCCTATCGCATCGGTCAAACCAAAAATGTCCAAGTGCATCGCCTAATCACACTCGGAACCTTTGAGGAAAAAATCGACTCCATCATCAAAGGCAAACGTGCTTTAACCAATCTTACTCTGTCCAGGGGAGAAAAATGGATTACTGAACTTTCCAATCAAGAATTAAAAGAATTATTTTCACTTACAGGAACATCATGAATAAAATATTAGAAGTATTTTTTATTTTTTTAAAACTGGGTTGCACTTCTTTCGGAGGTCCGATTGCACATCTTGGATATTTTCAAGAGGAATTTGTAAATCGTCGCAAATGGCTTGATCAAAAAAAATACGCAGACATTGTTAGCCTCTGCCAATTTCTTCCGGGTCCCGCGAGTAGCCAGGTGGGAATGGCTATTGGTCAATTACAAGCTGGTTTTTTTGGAGCCGTTTTTGCTTGGCTTGGTTTTACTATGCCGTCCGCTATTCTCATGATTCTATTTGCGATAGGTGCTACCAATTTCCCTGAATATTTGAATGAAGGCATTTTACATGGCTTTAAAATAGCTGCTGTGGCTGTAGTGACACAGGCTTTGTGGCAAATGGGAATTAAACTCTGCCCTGATAAAGAGAGAATGAGTATCGTAATTGGTTCTGCCATCTTTGTAATTTTTTTCCCGATAGCATTGGTTCAAATATTGGTAATTCTAATGGGAGGGATTTGTCGGTAAAGTTTTTCTTACCGAAG
>JANYCR010000006.1 GCA_025360185.1 Leptospiraceae bacterium
GACAATCTTCAAATTTTGTAATTGCTGCACAAAAAACAACAACGTCTACCTCTGGAGGATTTGTTTGTAAAAATGAATCAACATCCAAAAGATCAAGATAAAATGTTTCTCGGTCTTTAGCTCTTCTGGAAGTTTTAAAAACTGTATGCCCTATTCGAGCTAAATATTCGCCTAGCGGTTTTCCTATTCTACCATCACTGCCAAAGATTAATATTTTCAAAGAATACTAAAACGGACCTTTGAATTTTGGATCAGGAACATCAATCGGTAAGTCTTTGCGGGAACTCCTTACTTCTTCGATTAGAATTTCCGCATCTTTTTCTGAGATACCCAGCATTTTAACAGTTGCATGTATGATAGCCTCTGCGTCTGCATAATGTCCTTTTAAATAACCCCTTGAACTTGGAGTCGGATGCTTGGGTAAACCAATTCGTATTGGGGCAAATAGCAATTTGCCAAAACAATTCGTAACTACCTCCGATACAATCTCAGCACCTATTCCAAATTCTTTCATTCCAAGGTCAACGGTGATTAGCCGTCCAGTCTTTTCAACGGAGGCAGAAATTTTTTCTACATTGAGTGGTCTGCAAACACGCAAATCAAAAAGATCTACAGAGTATCCTTTTTTCTTTAATGCTTCAATTGCTCGCATCGCCTCAAAGACCATAAAAGAAGACGCGACAATGGTAATATCTTTACCTTTATCTATGAGCACTGGCTCATTTATCTGGCTCGTATAATATCCTTCAGGAACATTACTTTCAGCGTAATGACACCATCTATGCTCAATGATAATAACAGGATTATTATCTTCAATCGCAGCAATGATCATTCCCTTTGCATCGGCAGGAAATGTAGGTATTAAAACTTTAAGTCCAGGAAATAACGCAAACATATTTTCAAGACTTTGCGAATGCTCAGGTCCCTGCCCCCAACCACGACCAACGATTAGCCGTAGTACGAGAGGTATTTTATGTGCGCCGTTACTAATATAGTGCGCCTTCGCAGCATTATTCGCAATTTGCTCCAATGCTAACAAAGCAAATTCAACTCGATGAAAACTAATCACAGGTCTCTTTCCAGTCATTGCAGAGCCAACGGCTACACCTACTAATCCGTTCTCTGACAGTGGCATTTCGATAATTCTTTCTTTCGAAATATGATCGCCCAAATTCAAAAGAGTTCCATACACAGAGGAAGGATCGGCAACTCCTTCCGCAAAAAAAATTACATCTGGATTTGCTTTAGCAGCCTCAATGAGCCCTTCTCTAATTGCGTTTGTGCCATTCATAAGCCTAGTTTCAGTATTCATATTAGCCTGCATATACATTTGAATTGATTTGAGATGGAGTTGGAAACGGAGAAGCTTTAGCAAACGCAAACGCATCATTTACCTTAACTTTTATTTCCGAAAGGAAAATTTCAATCTCTGCCTGGGAAATCATTTTCTCTTCTAATAATTTTACTTTTAACTTTTCAATTGGATCTTTTAATTTCCATTCTTGAAAAGAAGCTTCCGTTCTATATCCAATATGATTATCATAATTAGGACCACAATGTTCACGCCAACGATAAGTATCTAGCACAAGAAAAGTAGGTCCCTTACCTTCTCTTGCATTTTGAATAGCTGACTCGGTTGCTTCGTAGACTGCCATTACATCATTCCCATCTACTGTGAGCGAATGAATATTATGCGCTCTGCCAAGATCGGCAATCGGTCGTTCTGGTTGTCTTTCATCTAACGGGGTATACACAGAATAATAATTATTCTCACATACAAATATTACAGGAAGCTTATTTAAACTTGCAAAGTTTGCACTCTCATGAAACACACCTTCTTCAACAGATCCATCTCCAAAGAATGCAACTGATACATCTTTTACAGAATTAATTTTAGAAGTAAGCGCTGACCCAACGGCTAATGGTATACTACTCGATACAATCGGAATACTTGAAATCATTCCCTGTTCTCGATCAAACAAATGCATAGAGCCACCTCGCCCGGCACAGCATCCATCTACCCTACCATAGATTTCAGCGAGCATCTTATTTAAATCCCCATTCTTTGCGAGGTAATGCGCATGGCATCTATGTGTGCTAAATACGCGATCTGCTTTATTCAGCGCTTCACATACACCGACTGCACTCGCTTCTTGCCCGATGGATAAATGCACCGGACAACGCATTTCCTGTTCCCTATATCTCTCAGCCATTTCTTCTTCGACTAATCTTATATAGAGCATCTTTTTTAATAACCGTACTGCTAACTCTTTGTTTAAATTCGATGTATTCATATTTTTTATTCTATATTTGTAAAAATTACAAAATTGTCCAATACCAATCGCCAGTGTAACCGGCTAATTGAAATACTTTTTCCCATTCCCATGGGTAATCATGGTAATCCGCAGTGAGCACCCAACTTTCGAAAATTTCTTTTTCTTCCGGGGTATTATAAGAATCTACCTGGATAAAACCTTTTCCGGGAGCAATTCTTTCCATCTCTGCGATCGCCGTTATACAAAGTTCACGGGAGAGATTGTGCACGGTATTAATAGAAGTAGCCCCTTGAAAACTCTTATCTGGAAACGGAAGAGACAATGCATTTCCACTATGAAGTCTCCCAATTACTTCAGGTTCGCAATTCATAAGTGCGTAACTAGAAACGTCTATTCCATATGCGTCAATTCCTAGAGCGAGTAAATCTTTTACTAAAAAACCTTTAGCGCAACCAATATCCAAAAAACGGTCTCCTGGTTTTAATCCAAAATGCTCTATGATGTCTTTGGCAACTGGTTTCCAACGTCCATCATAACGATAGCCGCCATATCCTAATTCCCTAGGACCATCGAAATACATTTCCCCAAATTGTTTTGAAATGCGAATATTTTCCTCTGTCTTAGCACTAGCCCTGGAGGTAATATTGCGTTTGCCCTGTGGAAGAGACTTTAAAAGATTTACTTTAGCCATTGTTTACCGTAAAAAAATTAAAATTTATAAAACTCGCCAATCTTAGATACGATAAAATCAATATGCTCATTTTCTAAAAATTGGTGAATCGGTAGGGTAATTAGTTTATCCGCTTGCATTTCCGCTTCCGGAAAACTACCGCGCTTATAACCGAGCGAACTCGCTGCTTGTTGCAGATGAAGTGGGAGGGGATAATGAATTTTTGCCTCAATTTCATTTTTAACTAAGTGCGCAAGTAAATTTTCCCTGTCTTCAAATAATCCCATGTACAAAGCAAAAGTTTCAATGTATCCTTCGGGTCGATTTGGTAAAATTACCTTTGGGGCAAATGCTGATAATCCTTTATCCATACGCTTTGCATTTTGATTTCGCTTTTCGATTACGCGGGGGAGATCATCCAACCCATGGCTTGCAACAACTGCTTGCAATGGCTGAAGCCGCATATTAACACCCCAAAATTCAATATGATTTCTATCTACCATTCCGTGGTTGCGATATTTTCTCATCCACTCTGCGATTGAATCATCATCGGTAACAACCATTCCACCGTCACCCATCGCATTCAATGACTTCAGCGGATGCATGCTGTAAGCCCCAATTTTTCCAAATGTTCCGGGACTACGCCCATTAATCGATGCACCGATTCCCATACAGGAATCTTCAATGACAGCTATACCTTTTGATGCTGCTATTTTACATATAGCATCCATATCGGGTGACGCACCACCCCAGTGCACGGGAACGATTACTTTTGTACGACTTGTAATCGCAGCTTCAACCTTAGAGGCGTTTATTTGGAACCGACTATCTGCATCAACAAATACTGGAGTTGCACCTGTGGCGACTATCGCACCTACTGTCGCATAAAAAGTATTACAAACAGTAATCGCTTCATCGCCTGGTCCTAAGCCAATGGATTTAAACGCGATAATAAGAGCATCTGTGCCGTTGTTCGTAGCAATGCAATGTTTCTTGTTTACATAGGTAGCAAACTTTTTTTCAAACGCTTCCATCACTGGACCGAGAGTAAATTCGGTAGACTCTATTAATTTTTTCCAGTCCTCGAAAATTGCGCTGGAATCTCGAAACTGCATAGGCAGGTAGTTATAGGGAATTTTCATAGTTGTTTTTTCTTAATCTTTATTTGTAAAATTTTTTAAATAGATCGGCAACATAATCTTGTTGCTCATGAGTAAGACCGGGGTATAAGGGCAGACTCATGATTTGTTTACTCAGTCGAAGTGTTACTGGAAAGTCTTCCGGCGCATAGCCCAGACTTTGCGCTGCTGGCTGCATATGAATCGGTGTCGGATAATGCACTAATGCCTCTACTTCATTTGCACGGAGATAAGCCAATAACTCATCTCTTCTATCGGCTAAGATAACGTAAGTTTGGTACACATGGTATTCGCCATTACCCTCTTCCGGTACGCGAACATAAGGCTTTAATATTTCGTGATAACGAAATGCTAGCTGTCTACGCTCTTCTGTCCATCTAGGAAGTTCTCGGAGTTGTACTCTTAAAAGGGAAGCCTGTAATTCATCGAGCCTACAGTTAAAGCTCCAGTATTCGCAGCGATCCCTGTTACTGAGTCCATGATTTTTTCGAATGCTTAAATCCTTAATAAGAGAAGAATCATTGGACGTCAAAATCCCTGCGTCACCAAATGCGTGTAAGTTCTTTAAAGGATGCAAACTAAAGCTTGCCGCATCACCAAGACTACCTACAAACTTTCCATTCAATTTCGCTCCAACCGATTGGGCTGCATCTTCTAGAACAAATAGCTTATGCTTTTTTGCTATCTCGTTGATTTGATTCATTTTAGCAGGACGACCCGCAAGGTGAACCGGAACAATAGCCTTTGTGCGAGAAGTAATTGCTGCTTCTAGTTTTTCCGGATCGATATTCATATCATCCGTTACATCGACAAATACTGGTTTTGCGCCAGCTAAAGCTATTGTAGATGCAGATGCAATAAATGAATTAGGAGCAGTAATTACTTCATCCCCTACACCGACTCCAATTGCTCTGAGCGTAAGATGTAGAGAGCATGTGCCATTCGATATTCCAGAAGAAAAGGCTACTCCGCAGTATGCGGCAAATTCTTTTTCGAATAAAGCAAGCTCCGGTCCCTGTATATAATGACCGCTATCAAGTACATTCTCAAAAGCACGAATCAATTGTTCTCGAATAGGTTGATTTTTTAGTTTAAATGCAGTGTATGGTACTTTCATTTTATAAGTTAATCCCTTATCAAATT
>JANYCR010000034.1 GCA_025360185.1 Leptospiraceae bacterium
ATCAATCATTTTCATAATTTCTTTGATTGCTTTGTGGGGGATAATAACGCCTTTGCTGAAAGGGAGAGAATTTGGAATCACTCTGTCAATTTTTGCAAGTCTTCTTCCATCAGTTCCGACAAACGATATTTTGCCTTCGCTTGAAGTAACATAAAGTCCATTGAAAACAAAACGAGTATCTTCTAAGGCAACAGAGTAAGAAGTTTTTTTTATCATCTCAGAAATAGTGAAACAAGGAAAATCAACAACAAGAGAATCTTCTACTTTAGAAATGGTTTTAATTTCTTCGCCTTCGATTCCATTGATATTCATTTTAAAATCTTTTTTCTTTTCGGAGTCTGTGATGACTGTGCTTACAGTTCCCTCGGAGTCTGGATTATGTGCGATTAACGCTTCAGGAAAATTAATCGTTTTAAAAGTGTTGCTTAATTGTTTTGCAGGGATAGAAGTCATCCCAGGCTCTAAGGTATCTGCACTAACAGATGTCTTAATAGAAATTTCTAAGTCAGTAGCGGATAAGAATACTCTGCCGTCCTCAGCTTCTACTTTAATATTGGAAAGTATGGACTTTATTTCTCTAACTGTGATAACCCCTTCTACAGAACTGATCGCTTTTTGAAAATCGGATGTCTTAACTTTAAATTTCATATCTCACTCCCTAGTGTGTTATATAATTGTATATATTAATTGCTGTGATTGTTGTACCTGTAAATAAGTAGATAACGTAAAAGCAGCGTGTTTTTATATGGAATATGTCGCATTGTTTTTTGAAAATAACTTTTTTTGTTTTCTACAGAAACCGTTGTTTTTTGGAAAATTTTATTCTAGGTAATAACTTATTATGTCTTATTAACACTATTTACAAACCTAATTATGTCTTATTGACATAATTGTGACATAATACTTTCAAAATATGTCTCATTATATAGAGAGAATTGTGTAAAAGTAATACTGCAAAGCTGAGAGAGTCTTACCCTGACGTCATCTTGAACGTGCCTTTCTACAAAGTAATGTTCGAAATGATACAAGTAATCCTTAATTGTATAACATTGGACGTGACCTGTCCTTTTTTTGTTTAGTCGCAAAGTGAGCAGCTTTCTTATTGGAAATTCGCTAATCTCGATTGGTTCCACTCAGTTAAGTATAAAATTTGGATTCTAAAAAGCATTGACATATATGTATAAATTATACATACTAAAAAAATGAAAACAACTATTAATCTATCTGATGACCTTGTAGAGCAAGCTATGAAGTATACAGGAATTAAAGAAAAGACGAAGTTAGTAAACGTTGCGCTTGAAACTTTGATTCGAGAATCTTCCCGCAAACAATTAATTCAACTTTTTGGTTCTGATAAAAAAGCTAGTGTTGCTCCAAGAAAAAGAATATGAACGAGCGAGTTCTTATTGATACAGGGGTATGGATTGATTATTTGCACGGTCATTCTTCCGTTATCAAATTACAAACATTGCTTGAAGAAAATTTAGTATGCACGCACACTTGGATAGAAGGAGAGCTTCGAGCAGGCTCTATAAAAAACAGAGAGGTCTTTTTTGATTCTCTTTCAAAGCTCAACTATATTCCTACAATTAGTGAATCTATCATATTCAAGTTTATCGAAACGCAAAAATTATTTGGATTAGGTTTATCCATTGTTGACATTAACCTCTACGCTTCCGCTAAAGCAGAACAAGTTAAAATCTGGACTAAAGATAAAAATCTAATCACGATTTGTAAAAAATCGGATTTATATTTTACTCCTGTGTAATATAACGTCTTCATGAGATATAAATTTTCCTCTTGACAATCTTAGCTTTTCCTTAAAACTCACCAGCCATGCTTTTATTGTTTAAAAAAAATTTAATTAAAATCATCGGTGACGTAATTGTAGGTGATGCATATATGCGTCACCTACGATATTGGATAATCCTCCTTCTCCTATCCACATTACCATTATCCGCACTTGATACAATCGACATTAATACATGCAATCCTAATTGCGTGATTGGAAAGAACCTCGAAATTCTAGAGGATAAGACGAATTTGCTTATGATTGAAGATATACATGGAATGGAAACAGAACAGACAGGTTGTTATGACATGATGCGTAAAGACGCGATTAATCGCGTCTCTACAACAACGGCGGGAAATACAATAACCAATCCCTGTTGGAAAAAA
>JANYCR010000074.1 GCA_025360185.1 Leptospiraceae bacterium
TGCAAATTCTGTAAATAAGCTCCCACCTGTTCTGGAAATAAACTACCAGTGAATCTGGAACAAAGTTACCACCCATTCTGGAAATAACTTTACCACACATATGGTAAGATGCGCTGCATTAAAAGAGCATACATTTTTAAGAATACAATAAGTCATTTTTAGTCAGGTAAAAATAGATTCTTCAATTAAGGGGAATTTATGCCAAGACCGAGGATGAATATGGAAAAAATTCGAGAAGTATTAAGACTTAGTGAGAAAGGCATTTCAAAGCGTGAAATTGAAAGGGCGCTAAATGTATCAAGACCTGTAATCACGGAGTATCAAGAACTATTTAAAAGAAATCAGTTAACATATATTCAAATACAGAATCTAACGGATGAAGTATTGAGTGAAATATTATTTCCAGAAGCAAGTAATATTCCAGAAAAGAAAAGACGTATACTCTCTCTTTTTCCTGAATATGTCAAAGAGCTAACGCGCCCAGGAGTAACTCTCCAACTATTATGGGAAGAGTATAGAGGTAAGGATAATGACAGTTATTCTTACTCCCAGTTCTGTTTTCATTATCGGGTGTGGAAAGAACAGTTAGAAATTTGTATGCATCAGGAAATGAAAGCCGGTGATAAACTCTTCGTAGACTACACTGGGAATAAATTGCGGGTAATGGATAAAGATACCGGACAAGAAAAAGAAGTAGAAGTCTTTGTAGGAATTTTAGGTGCAAGCCAATTGATTTATGCGGAGGCAAGTCTTTATCAGAAGCAAGAAGATGTTATTCGTTCTACTGAAAACTGTTTGCATTATTATGGTGGTGTTCCAAAGGCAATCGTTCCTGACTGCATGAAGACCGCAGTGATTAAGGCAAATAAATATGAGCCAGAAATTAATCCACTGTATGCAGATTTTGCAAAACATTATGATACTGTAATTTTTCCTACAAGACCTGCTTCTCCTAGAGATAAAAGTCTCGTAGAGAATGCAGTGAGAATTGTATATCGAAGGATATTTGCTCCCCTTAGAAATCAAATTTTTTATTCTATCGAAGAACTTAATCTCTGTATCAGACAAGAACTCGAAAAGTTAAATATTGCTCCTATGCAAAAATTAAAACTATCCAGAAGACAATTATTTGAGCAGATAGAAAAATCTGAATTAGCCGCTCTGCCCAACAGTAAGTATATGCTCCGTAAAATTACCACTGCTACTGTAGGATTAAATTATCATGTATACCTAGCAGAGGATAAGAGATATTACAGTGTGCCATATATTCTGAGAGGCAATAAAATCAGCCTATTTTACACAGATAGCGCAGTAGAGATAATCCACAAAAACGAACGTGTAGCTATTCACGAAAGGAATCGAAATCATGGCTATTCTACAAATAAGGAACATATGCCTTCACACCATAAATTCTATTCAGAGTGGAATCCTGAACGAATTCAAGCAATGGCGGATAAAGTTGGAGAATGTGTTCGTAGTATTGTAATAAAAATTATGGATCAAAGTAAATATCCCGAGCAAGGGTTTAAATCCTGTATCGGTATCATTCAATTATCTAAAAAGTATGGGAATGAGAGGGTAAACAAAGCTTGCCGCAAGGCAATTATCTTTCAATCATTTCAATATACTTTCATAAAGAATATTTTGTTAAACAATCAGGATGAAATAGAAGAGGAACCAACTTTATTTCCTGATCTAGTTCATGAGAATATTCGCGGACCTGTATATTACTCATAAGGAGAAAATTATGACAATAGAAACAACAATCACAAAACTAAAGAGTCTGAGGCTTCATGGGATGGCGAGAGCACTCCATGATTCAGCGGATAAAGGGAAACAGATTCAATTCACACCTGATGAGTTTATCGCTCATCTTGTAGATTCTGAAACGGATATGAGAAACAATAATAGAATAGCGAGACTACTCAAGAATGCAAAACTTCGGCATAAGTCAACGATGGCTGATATTGATTTTAACATTAGCCGCGGTCTGAATAAAAATCAATTGCTTCGATTCTCTTCATCCTCTTGGTTTGAGAAAAATGAAAATATTATTCTTACCGGATCGACTGGAGTCGGAAAAAGTTTTATCGCATGTGCCATCGGGTATGAAGCCTGTATGCATTCTTTTTCCACACTCTATTTTCATTTCGGTAAACTAATGAATCATCTCAAACTTGCAAAAGCAGACGGAAGTTTACAAAAAGAAGTCCATAAGATAGGAGCGGCTAATGTTGTTATTCTCGATGACTTCGGTCTTGAACCTCTAGACAAACAAGCAAGATTATTCTTCTTGGAAATACTGGAAGATAGATACCAAAAAGGAGCTACATTAATTACATCTCAATTGCCATTAAAAAATTGGCATGAGTTTATTGCAGATAATACCATTGCAGATGCAATATGCGATAGAGTAGTTCATAACTCCCATAAAATCGAATTAAAAGGGGATTCTTTAAGAAAGAAATTCTCCCAAATTTCTAATTGAAAAATAATGGTCGTTACTAATTATCTGTATTGATTATGATTTATTGTAACTGGTAGTTTATTTCCAGAATCAGTGGTAGTTTTCTCCAGAATATGCA
>JANYCR010000075.1 GCA_025360185.1 Leptospiraceae bacterium
ATCCTCGGTCTTGGCATAAATTCCCCTTAATTGAAGAATCTATTTTTACCTGACTAAAAATGACTTATTGTATTCTTAAAAATGTATGCTCTTTTAATGCAGCGCATCTTACCATATGTGTGGTAAAGTTATTTCCAGAACAGGTGGGAGCTTATTTACAGAATTTGCACAAAGAGGATATCGTTGGGGTAAACAAGAGATTACTGAACTTTTGGACGACGTTTTACAATATTATAAGTTAACTCAGGACAGGGAAAATAAAGTAAGCAAGTTTTATTGTCTTCAGCCAATTGTTGTTAAGAGCAAGACGTGGAAGAACAGTGACAATGAATCCCTTAAAGGATGGGAGTTGATAGATGGGCAACAAAGATTAACTACTATACTTATAATACTTAGCTACTTAGAAGACATTAGACAGATTTTAAATGGTGATACGAAAGTATATTCAATATATTTTGAGACTAGAGAAGATTGCAAAGATTTTTTCAGCAGAAAAGCATTCAAAATAAACGTAGATGATTCCAATGTGGATTTCTTTCACATATCAAAAGGTTATGAATTCATAAAGGAATGGTTTGTAAAAGAAAATCATAAGGTTGAAGTATTAAATACATTTTTAAAAACAGAATACAATGTATCAATTATTTGGTATGAATCGAAGGAAGAATCTCAAGCCATCGATGAAGAAAATTCAATAGATTTATTCACTAGACTAAATGAAGGTAAGATTCCCTTAACTGATGCAGAATTAATTAAAGCTTTACTGTTACAATCAGATTTATACCCAAACAATGAAGATAAGTATGTAGAGCAGAGATTATTTGAAATAGCATCAGAATGGGATCAAATAGAAGCTGATCTTCAAGACGAAACAATGTGGCTTTTCATAAATGATATTACAGAACAGCCATCTTCAAAAATTGAATTTATATTTAATTTATTAGCAGAAAAATGGAATCAAGAAAATGCGCAAATATTAATTCATTACAATGACAAAGAGGGGAAGCCTAAACATTTTGAATATCTAGTTTTTGATAAATTTTTAGCACAAAAACGTAAAGAGAAAAAAGCCAATTCTTTAGATCCTATCAATGATATATGGAAAGAAGTAAAAAATATATATAGTATTTTTCGTGAATGGTATGAAGATCATACTCTATTTCATTATATTGGGTATCTTTTGGCAATTTATAACAATGAAAATAAAAAAGAAAAATTTATAAAAGAAGCAATAAGTCTAAAATTGACAAAAAGTGATTTCATAAACTATTTAAAAAAGAAAATTGCAAACGAAATATACATTAAACGAAAGAGAGATAATTCACAAGAATTTAAGCTTCTCAATGAAATAGCTTATGGTGAGGATAATAATGAGATTATAAAGATTTTATTACTATTTAATGTAGAAACACTTGTTCAAAATAAAAAAGAAAATGCACGTTTTCCATTTCATTTATATAAAAAGGAAAAAATAACTAGCATAGAACACATTCATCCTCAAAATCCAAATGACATTGATGTTGATCAAGAGAGAAGTAATATTTGGTTAGAATCCCATAAACTATCATTAGAAACACTTTTGATTGATAAAAAATATTTGGACCATAAAGACAAAATTGAAAAAATATTAGAAGGTGTTTATAATCTATTGCGAGCGTATAATAAGGATAAATTTAAAATAGTATTTATAAACATTTTAGAATTATATTCAGAAATTTCTAATTTTAATGAAGATGAATTGAAGCATACTTTATCTAATCTCGCACTAGTCGATAAAGACACGAATAGTTCCCTAAATAATTCTTTTTTTGATATTAAAAGAGAATTATTAAAAGAGAATAAATTAGGTCGATATATTCCGATTTGTACACAAAGAGCATTTTCAAAATACTATTCTAAAAGTCCGAAAGAAATGATCTTTTGGAGTAGTGACGACAGAAAATCTTATTATGCAGCAATTGAATCAACTTACAACTTTTTTGTTAAACTAAAAGAGGATACAAATGGAGACGAGTAATAAATCATTTTGGGAATTGATTCAGAATTATAAAATTAATATTCCAATTCTTCAAAGAGATTACGCACAAGGGCGAGAGGAAGAATCTGAAAAAAGAGAAAAATTCTTAAGTAATATATTTCGGACTTTATCTGAAAAACAACCATTGGATCTGGATTTTATTTATGGTAGGATAAAAGATGGAACATTCTATCCAATTGATGGGCAACAAAGATTAACGACTTTGTTTCTTATTCATTGGTATACTGCGATAAAAGAAAATGTTGATAATGAAAAAAAGGATATATTAAAAAAATTTATTTATGATACGAGAATTAGTTCAAGAGAATTTTGCTTAGCCTTAATCGAAGAGCAAATAACAATTCCTCAATTATCCACCGATAATAATTTTATTTTAGAAATTCAAAATAAATATTGGTTTAGAGTTGCCTGGAAAAAAGATCCTACCATTAAAGCAATGCTTGTAATGATTCAAGCACTTCACGAAAAATTTAATTCAATGAGTAATGATTCAATTTGGGATAAATTAATTAGCGATCGGCAAATTACTTTTCAAGTATTAGACTTAGGTGCTAAAGGCTTTGAGCTTACGGATGAATTATACATAAAAATGAATGCTCGAGGAAAGCAACTAACATCCTTTGAGAATTTTAAAGCAACCTTTATTCAATTTCTAGATAAAAACTATAGCTCAAAAAAGTTGAAACATCCTATTAAAGGTGATATTTCATATTCTGGATATTTCTCTTATAAAATTGAGAAAGAATGGACTGATTTGTTCTGGGCTTATAGAAATGATAAAGTAACTATCGATATTGAATTCTCTAAATATTTTTCATTTATTGCACAATTATCCTTTTTTAAAAATGCAAATAGAAAAGTCGAGGTTGCTGAGTTTACTAATAGTTTTGCGCAGTATGAGGAAATATTTAAAGATGAAGATAGCCTTTTATTTCTATTTAATTCCTTGGACAAGCTTTATGAAATATTTAATGATAACAATTTGCCTAATAAAAAAAACATAGAAGATTTTTTCAAATCATTATTTAACAATGACCCTGTACAAAATATTAATTCAAACAAGATAACTCTTTTCTGGAATAATATTGAGGATATTAATTTATTTGAGCTGATAATAAAAGAAGGTAAGAATGATGAAGTAAGAAATAAAATATTGTTCTACTGTATTCTTCATTATCTTATAGTTCATAATTTGTCAGAGTCCAGCGATGGTCTACAGAAATACGTTAGAGTGTTAAGAAATTTAGTTCAAGCAACTAGACAAAGGAGAAATACAAAATATGAAACGAATATACGTATTAACAATTTTGGGAGCTATTGGCTATTATTTAAACAGTTAGCAACGACTAATGTCTATGACACGGTGCAAAATCAATCCTTAGTAATAAGTGGTTCTCAGATAACTGACAAAAATATTGCAAATGAAAAAGAGAAAGCAGAATTAATTTTAAATTCTCCTGTTTTAGCCAATGATCTATATGTACTTGAAGAATTTAAATATCTTGGTGGGATGATACACCAATTAAAGCCAACCGAAAATTCAAATAAATTAAAAGAAATTTTTACTTCTATAAATGAAATATGGAATGATTCTGTTCCTGATGGGCTTAAAATTCAAGCACTCATCGCAAACGGATTTGAAGGTTTGGAAATAAAGTGGTCGAACATGGGTGAAACCTATTACTTTGGACGTAATGGAAATTGGGAAACTATATTAACGAGTGAAGATGAAAAAATTTCTAATAGTATCCTTTCTCTTTTACACTCATTTAAAGAAATTTCTGGAAGCTCCCCTGAAAATAAATTAAAAAGTATAGTTGTTAAATGGCTAAAGGAAAATCCTTTAAATAGATCTTGGAAATATTATTTTTTAAAATATCCAGAATTTATTTCAGATATAAATTATTATGCATGGATTAATGACTTTGAAATACGAATGCTACGTAGTGATGGATCTAGTCCACTATTGGGTATGCACATAAATCCGTATGTTTTAACTATTTGTAAAAAAATAAATGATAAAAACATCTGTGAGGAAAGTGAATGCAAAAAACAATATACAGGGAACTCTCCCTTAAGACTAAAAAATGGACTTACTCTAACATCTACGGAAAATGGTTGGATTATTGGTAACGAAGTTAATATTCTTACGGATAATATAAAGACTGAATTTAATTTAGAATTGAATGAAGATAATTACCTTCTAAAGGATACAAAAAATAGAGATAGAGTTGAAATTGCCATTGATTTTATCAATCGTTTACAATCTTCATGACTAAAGCCAAAACAATCACAGTCAAAAACCTCACTATATCGATTTTAAAAATCGGCAAAGAAGACTTCATATCTTTAACTAATATCGCACGAAAGAAAAATCCAGAAGAACCGAAGGATGTTGTAAAAAACTGGATGCGCTCTCGGACTACGATTGAGTTTTTGGGACTATGGGAGCAATTGTATAATCCTGATTTCAAAGAGGTCGAATTCGATTCCTTTCTGTTTGAAGCAGGTAGTAATTCATTGTTTACTTGAAAATGAGTATGAAGAACCCTTCCAAAAGTGAGATATAACCATGCCCAAAAAAAAGTATCCACCACCAAACGAATTCAACGAAATCCTACTTTATACCACGCCTAATGGAAAGGTGAAAGTAGAAATATATCTACACAATGAAACGATATGGTTAACCCAGCAAAAAATAGCTGAACTTTTTGGAGTAAAACGACCAGCGATAACGAAACATTTGAAAAATATTTTTGATTCAGGAGAATTAAAAGAGGAAGTGGTTAGTTCCATTTTGGAACATACCACTCAGCACGGAGCTATAGAAGGAAAAACACAAGAGAATAAAGTAAAATATTATAATTTGGACGCAATTATCTCTGTTGGCTATCGGGTAAATAGTAGTCAGGCTACAGCCTTTCGAATTTGGGCAACAGAGCGATTAAAAGAATACATCATCAAAGGTTTTACTATGGATGATGAACGATTAAAAAATCCAAATAATATATTTGGGAAAGATTACTTCGAGGAGCAACTATCTCGTATCCGCGATATACGAAGTAGTGAGAGAAGATTCTACCAAAAGATAACTGACATTTACAGTCAGTGTAGTGCTGATTATAATTTAGATTCTAATATTACAAAAGAATTTTTCGCAACTGTTCAAAACAAACTGCATTGGGCTATTACAGGAAAGACTGCCGCAGAATTGATTGTAGACAGAGCTGATTCTACAAAAGAGAATATGGGACTTACGAATTGGAAAAATGCCCCAAAAGGAGCAATTCGAAAAACAGATATAGGAATTGCCAAAAATTATTTGAATGAAAAAGAATTAGATGGTTTAAATAGAATCGTTACCATGTATTTAGATTATGCAGAAAACCAAGCTAAAAAAGGTATTGTAATGTATATGAAAGACTGGGTTACAAAATTAGATGCATTTTTAAAATTTAATGAAGAAGCAATTTTAAACCATCAGGGTAAAGTTTCTCATGACGTTGCATTGTCTTTAGCAGAAGGCGAATTTGAAAAATACAGAATCGCACAAGATAAATTACTTGAAAGTGATTTTGATAAAGTAGTAAAGAAAACAGAAAGATAAAACCGCATTAATTTTATAATGTTCCCAATTTGGTATCAATTCTTATTTTAAAAAATAACCCAACTCCTATGCGTTAGCGATTGCAACGGAAATGCTTCTTAGCATTGGAGTGGAAAGCGCGGCGTTACCTAACCCCGATTTTATATTTCTTGATTCATCTTACCGATAGAATCCCCTTCCCTAAACATCCGTTGATTAAACGTAAGATTTCTTTTTAATACATTAGGGAAGGGGCGACGTGTTTGGATTATTCGATAACAATAAAATTCGGGGTTAGGTAACGCAACGCCCAAATTTAAAACTAACGATGTGTACCAAAAAACGCTTTTCTTTGATACGGGTTTACAGAATAAGTTAAAATTAGTCTAAATACCGCTTTTGCCGCATTGGGTTTGCAAAGTGGTATTCCCGATTTTCTAACTGAATATTTCAGATAGGAATTGGTATACTAATAAAATTTTAAGAGGCGTTTATGAAAGTTGTCGTGCTTGTGAAGCAGGTTCCTGATACAGAAACCAATATTAAACTCGGTGACAAATCTATCAATGAAGCAGGAATCAAGTGGATCATTTCTCCTTATGATGAATTTGCAATCGAAGAAGGCATTAAACAGAGAGAGAAAAACGGCGGGGAAGTGATCGCTGTTTCCGTAGGTCCTGATAGAGTCCAAGAAGTTCTTAGAACTGCTTATGCTATGGGTGTTGATAAAGCAGTTCATATCAAAGTGGACAATTACAATACATTCGATTCTATTTTCACATCCCATTTAATTGCAAACTTTGCAAAGGCTGAGGCTGCTGATATTATCCTCGCTGGTCGTCAGGCGATAGATACTGATAGCTCTCAAGTTCCTGTTCAAATCGCAGAAGAGCTCGGAGTTGGTCACGTAGTTCTTGCAATCAAAATTGAAGTCAGTGGAACCAGTGCAAAAATCACCCGTGAAGTAGAAGGTGGAACTGCTACTGTTGAAACTTCTCTTCCTGTAGTTGTTACTGCTACGAAAGGTTTGAACGAGCCACGTTACCCATCTTTAAAAGGTATCATGTCTGCTAAGAAAAAACCAATCGACGTAAAACAAGCGGCTGATCTTGGTAATCCGTCAGGAAAAATCGAAGTCGTAGGACTCGAGCCTCCACCACCACGTATTGCAGGACGTAAACTAGAAGCGGCTGATGCGGCAGGTTTTGCATCTCAATTAGTAAAAGCTCTCAGAGAAGAAGCTAAGGTTATATAAGGGGACCCAGATATGTCAAATGTATTCGTAGTTGGTGAAATCAAAGACGGTGAATTAAAAAAAATCTCTAGAGAGTTAACTTCCGCAGCGCGCAAAATCGCGGATACCCTCGGAGGACAAGTAGAAGTATTGTTAATCGGTGCCGGTGCAGAAAAATTTGCTGGTGAATTAGGTGCTGTTGGGGCTGACAAAGTGTTAACCGCTAATGTTGGTGACTTCAACGCAGAAGCTTACGCAAACGTTATTAGCGAAACCGTTAAAGCAAAAAAACCTACCGTAGTTCTAATGCCACACACTGGTTATGGAAAAGATTACTCTCCAAGAGTCGCAGTTAAAATCGGTGCTGGAATCGTAGCTGACGTAGTTGGTCTTTCGGTTGACGGTGGAAAAGTTGTAGCTAAAAAACCAATCTATTCCGGTAAAGCTTACGCAAACATTAAAGTAACCACAGACATACAAGCATTTACCGTTCGTCCAAACTCACAAGAGCTTGGCTCAAAAGCAGGCGCTGGCGCAGTAGAAGCTGTATCCGCTGGTGCAGGCGATGTGAAAGTAAAAATCACTGGAACTGAATTATCCGGCGGTAGCAAAATTCAACTCACAGAAGCTTCTATCATCGTATCCGGTGGTCGTGGCATGAAAGGTCCTGAGAACTTCCCAATGCTACAATCTCTTGCTGATCTTTTAGGTGCTGCTCTCGGTGCGTCACGCGCTGCCGTTGACTCCGGTTGGATTTCTCATAGCCACCAAGTTGGACAAACTGGAAAAACTGTATCGCCTAATTGCTATATTGCGTGCGGTATTTCTGGATCTATCCAACACATGGCTGGTATGGGTTCATCTAAATACATCGTCGCAGTCAACAAAGACCCAGAAGCTCCTATTTTCAAAGTAGCGACTTATGGTGTTGTTGCTGATTTATTTGAAGTAGTACCTGCATTAACCGCTGAATTCAAAAAAGTTTTAGGTTAATTTTCTTTCGGGCGTTGCGGCGCGATTTCGATGTTGGGGAACGGTTTGAAACCGTTCCCTACGTTTTTGTGGACAGCCGCCGCGCTTTTCGCATTTCCAATCCCCGAACCAAATCGGTCACTGAGTGAAATTTATTGCATCTGTTGGCAATAAATTTTGTATCGAATGTGCCACTACAATCGCTAACGCGGGATTTGTTGTTTTTTGAGACAATACTTAGGAACATTAAAAAATGATTTGCCAATGATTTAAATTTTTTCTATCTTAACAAGAGAGGTGATGTCCATGGAATTATTTCCCCAAAGTAACGAAACCCAAGAATTCGACAAAGCCAGAAAGGAATTCACCAATACAAACAACAAAATGACTGATATGATTCATTCGAAAACTATCGACACAGATAATATCAATTATGCGAAAGTTCATACTACCATTTATGAAAACGTAGGTCTTGGAAAAAGTTGGAAGTAGACAAATCTGAGAGCGCGAGTGAAATATACAAAGCTTCGGATGGTTTCGAAAAAGGTTCTGATGGACTAAGTGAACAAGCTGACAAAAGTATATTCTCTAACTGGCTAATTGGATTGATAAAATCTTTTTTTGGAAAGTAAAATGCCACTAGCTAAATTAAAAATCCAAGGAAATATTTTAATTCGCTTGTCTTCGCTTGAACAAGTTTCAATGGAAGATTTTTGTAAGGCGGTTGAAACGATGGATTGGAAAATCCTGAATAGCCCCTCTTATAAATTCATATACTATTATTTAAAAAGAAAATCGCATACTGGTAATTATCCCGTTTTTCTGAAAGAAGATATTGTTTTACTAGAGAAAGATAAAAACTACAAGGAAAGATTTTTTAGATTATCTCGCTTAGCTCTAGAAAATTATTATTTCACAATCGAGCAGACTTCTTCGGATGTTAAACAAATCCTTCAATATTCGCGGGAAGAAAAATCTTCTCGTAGTATTATCTTTAGCTCTAACAATCTAATCGAAGACTTCCAAAGAGTAATTAAAATTCTCAAATTGAATTCATTCCTTTTTCTAAGAGAGGCAAATCTATCTTTGGCACAAAATCTATTTAATCCTTTTGGATTTATCAAAAAAGAAACACTTACCGCAATTCTGGAAGCCAAAGCAAAACATGTAAATGATTCTACTTTCAAAGTCATCGAACTATTACAAGATGAAGATTTTGAATCGAACTTAACCGTTATCCGCCATATTTCTCAAAAGGATGCTCAACTCAAGTATCCGTTATCCGCAGAAGAAGAAAAACGGTTGATGTGAGTTGTAGGGTTGAATATATTCAACCCTACGTTTTGTAGACAGCCGCCGCGCTCAAGAAAGATTTTTTATTCTAAGCTTCATCAACGACCCAACCATGAAAGATTATTTTATCAATGTTTTCATATTCATTTAACTGGTATCTACCAACTTCATCTTCTTCATCGAACCAATAAATATAAAGATCCCATTTCTTTTTCTTCGCATCGGCTAATTTGATATAGCCTTTCAAAGGGTTAGAAGTAATTATAAAGCCATCTTGTTCAACAGATTTAGTTTTTAATCTTATGACTTTTGATTTCCCTTCCTTCTCTTTAAATGCTGATTCAATACAATCTTCAAGTATCTTTCTAGTTTTAGCTTCAAGCTCTTTTGAAAATCGAGGAGTTTTCTTATTTGGATTTATAAAATCTTTCTTTCTCATTCCCATAGAAGCCTACTTGTTAGAAATTTTTGAAATATACTCTTTAAATGAATTTTTATCTTCAAATAATTTAGAACTAGAAAGAAAGTTTTTACTATTTGGATCCATTGGTGCTAACCCTGCACCGAAATCTTCATCAGAAATACTTTTCTTTTCTGTTCGTATTTTTCCTTTGCCTCTAAAATTTAAAACTGTTGCAATCGGATATTCCCTAAACGAAATTTGTAAATTACATTTAGGACATTCATAAAAATCAGAATCGTTGAGAAGCAAACGAGAGTTTACCTCATCTAATAAACATTCTGGACATAGATCATCTAAGTAGCCATCAAACACTTTCGTTACCTATTTCCAAGCAGAATTGCCATTAACCGCACTTCCAGCTATTACGCATGCGGCTGCACTTTTACTTTTAAAATCATAGCTTTCAGTGAAAACGAGATTTTCAATTATCTTTTCTTCGAAGAGACTATTGCGTAAATTATTTGAATGGTGATTTATAAAGTGGTCCGCTATTCCAGATGATACAGTTGAGCCCTTTATTACTCTAAATTTACCATCTGGTAAAGAAAACCCTGATGCTTCTTTGTATTTTAATATATTTTTTTCTACTGAAGTTTCTGACTCAGAATCTTCAACTACATCCATACTCCTTAGAATATCATATCCAAACATTGGAATTAGAATCTGAATATTCTTTAAAATTATTTCATACCCTGCTTTATCCTCTAATGCAAAATTCGGCATCTGGGGCTCCTGTCGATTTTTACTTGCATCGTAATTAACTTTATCAATGAGGATAAATAATTTATGTTCTAAATATTTTAAAGCATTTATACTGAATTCTTGTAGGTTACGTATTATTATAATATTTTCAATCCAGTCTTTTGTATTTCGATGATCAGCCATTCTATTTTGAAAATTATCTGTTTGACCAATGTATATTTTTCTTTTTATATTATCCTCTTCTGGTTCTGCTCCTATCAAAAAATAAACACACGAAAGTCTTTCTGATTTTTCGAACTCCATAACCTGACTCATTTGTTCTAATGGAAAGCAAATTGCTTTTCCACTCCATTGGTCAATGTATGCCGATCTCCAACCACCTGCTATATTATGATGTAAATAGAGTGTAATTTTAGTTCCTAAAGTTTCGGATGAATTATTGTTCATTGTTGCTCCTTCATGGTTTAATTTTTCAGTAGCATACACTATATAAAACTAAAAGTCAATAGGCTGATTGAAAAAAATAAGAAATCCCTAAAAAAAGTTGCTACGGATAATGTTGATTTACCTTAAAATGATACAATTTATAGAGGTTTGATCTCTTTGAACAAACAAACTCTCAACTGTAGAAATAAATTTTCTAATTTACGTGGTTTCTTACTCTTAGCCGGTGTGCTGAGATACTTAAACCAATGAAGGAGTTTTTTTACTTTCCAATCAAAATAAAAATCACGAAACGTTTTCATAACAGTAAGTTGTTTTGCGAGCTTATGTGATTCTTCTCTGATGTAGTGGTCGTTTTGAATTCCGATCCAGAATTTTGGATTTAGTGCAAAAAATTTTCCTAGTTTAATGGGATATACTTCTGGTTATATACCACTCCTAAATTCATTTACCATATCACTTTGACCAAATTAAAAGACTTGCAAATTATTTTTGAGAAAATACCATCTAGTTTAAAGGTAAAGCGAGGCGATATGATAGAATCAATTATAACAGTCGATCCAGAAATTGTAAGTGGAACACCTGTGTTCCAAAATACACGAGTTCCTATTCAAAGTTTATTTGATTATATTTCTACCGGAGAGTCTATTGAATCGTATTTAGAAGACTTCCCTTATATCAATCGTGAACAAGTAAACAAAGTCTTAAAAATAGCTGGAGAGCTTTTATTAAATACATCAAGAACTATCGCCTATGAAAATCCTGCTAGATGAAAACTTGCCTGTAAAACTAAAATATAAACTCGATGGGTTCAATGCCTTTACTGTCTATGATATGGGTTGGGATAGTAGGGCGAACGCATTTAAACTCCTATGATTTTACTGCGGTAATCATCGTTCCAACCAGCGGCATGTCTTTTGGCTTTAACACCGAGTTTAATAGATTTATCATTTTTCAAAAAATTCAAAGCAATCTTTCGCATGATTG
>JANYCR010000108.1 GCA_025360185.1 Leptospiraceae bacterium
ACTCGATCTTCATTTTTAATTTCAATTAATTCACCTGGAACTAATTTAGGATCAATTTTTTCTCTATTTCCAATGAATAATAATTTTCTTGCCAATATTCCTGAAAAAAGTAAAAATACAATGCTACAAAGAATAAAACAAAGTAATGCTAAAATTATTTTTTTATTAAACTTCATATACTTCTTACAAAATCATACTTAAGAGCAATTTTTACAATTAAGTTTCTGCAGACTTTTAAAATAAAGCTTCGCCTGAAATGGAAACGAAAGCCCTTGAGGTAAGTGATGCATATGCAAATTCAGTAAGAGCATTTTCTAAAAAATAAGATCACATTAAATAACACTTAGAACTCACACAAATTTATAGCTTTAAGAACGGTAAATTTACATTAACCAAGGAAATAGAGAAGAAAGTAATAGCAAATAGGAAAAACTTTACAAAGACTAATCAGTCTTACCTTTTCCTTTCTTTCATTAAGCTGATTCCATCCCGAATATCTTCCAGTTTAATATTTTTATATTTCTTTTTCCTTTCAGATGTGTAGTCTCCTATACCATTTTCATAAACTTGAAAGAATTGAATCATTTCCACTGGATCTAATTTTTCAGAAAGTATTTTTAATCCTTTCAATCTAACATCATTTAAAGTTGCACTCATACTTCCTCCTAAATTTTATCAGTAATATCAAGTGGACTTGCAAATTTTATTGTAAAATCATCTTGATACTTTTTGGCTAATCTAAGTATTTCATAATCAGTTGTAATAAAATACTTAGCGCTCGAAGAAATGCTACAAGAAATATGTAATGCGTCAAGTAAATTAAATCCTTTCTTTTTAATCTGAACACCTTTCTGTTCTATTTTATCCGAATATTCTATCTTGGAACTCGCAAATTTTAGAAAGGATAGAACCTTAATTCGTTTCTCTAAATTATTTATCTGGCTAATTTCGAATTCTAATACTTCGCTAGCAATCCACTTAACTTTCTTTTTTTTAATTTGTTCAAAAATAAATTGAACTGCCTCCGTTTCAATTTTAATTCGCAAATTACTTTGATCGTCAAAAGGTCTACAGAGACTACAAGTATCTAGATAAATATCCATAAATTCAAACTAAAAATAAAGACTTTAAAGTAAACTTAAAAACCTTTCATTTATCACAAACTAATCTTCAACCCATACTTCTCTACTATTGTAAGCAGTGCTTCTGCATTTCCCATTGCATCATCGACAGGGTTGTGGCTATGCTTGGTTTGGCGCAGGTGTTTGAAATTCTCGAATGTGGATTTTACAATTCCTTTATAAAGTGAACCTAGATTTGTAGAGCTATGACCAAAGGGGTTACTCCCTGTAAACCTGTGAAAGTAATAACAGATAAACATCCAGTCAAATCCGTTGTTGTCAGAGATAAACATTGGTTTGCCTTTCGAATTTAATTTAGCCAATCGGTAAACTCTTGCATAACGGAAGTTGGATCAGAGTGTAATAGTGTTTGTTCGCGGGTACGACCAGAGACGGCAAGTGCTTCTGGAATAAACTTTTCCGAGATGGGCTTTAACTTGCCGTAAAATGTTTTGTCTAGAGACTTATCTACAATAACCGCGCCGAAGCTAATCATGGAATACTCGCCCGGAATAGGACCATCAGCTTCAACATCAACCATGATATAGCTCATTAGCTGTTTGGGTGTTCGATTCCTTTTCCATCATTCAAAAATTTGGAAATAATTACTCTTTGGATTTGAGAAGTTCCTTCATAGATTTGGAATATTTTAGAATCACGCATTAGTTTTTCTACCGGATACTCAGTATTATACCCATAACCACCGAAGACTTGGACTGCATCAGTGCAAATTCTAACAACCATGTCAGCACAAAATGCTTTTGCAATAGATGCTTGATAAGTATTTTTGTGACCATTGTCGATCATCCAAGCTGCTTGCCAGCAAAGTAGACGTCCTGCTTCAATGTCTTTTGCCATATCAGCTAACATAAAACCAATGCCTTGATTAGCGGAAATTGGTTTTCCAAATGCGTTACGTGTATTCGCATAACGTATCGCATGTTCCATCGCAGTGCGGGCAACACCAACTGCACCAATCGCAATACCGGGGCGAGTGTGATCAAAGGCACCCATAGCAATTTTAAATCCATCACCTTCATTTCCAACGATTTGACTTTTGTGAATTTTTACATCTTCAAAAGTTACGGCTCTTGTATCAGAACATCTTTGCCCCATGTTCTTTTCTTTTTTTCCTACAATGACTCCTGGAGTTTTACTTTCTATAATAAATCCAGTCATCCCTTTGTGACCCGCAGCAGGATCAGTTTTAGTAAGAACAAAAAACCAATCTGCAACGCCTGCGTTTGTTATCCACATCTTGGAACCATTGATGATATACTCATCACCAACGCGAGTAGCGGTAGTGCGGATACCGGCAACATCAGAACCTGCGCCGGGTTCAGTAACTGCATAAGCCGCAAGTTTAAATTCATGAGTCATCGGCTCTACGAATTTTTTTAATACTTCATCACTTGCCCCAATTAAAACTGGCGCCAAAGCGAGATTATTCGCAAGGATGGCAGTCGCCATTCCAGAACAACCAGAATATAATTCTTCTCCCATAATGACATCATCAAGCTCACCCATTTGAGCCCCGTTGTATTTAGAGGGAATATGTAAATTCATGAGACCGGTTTCCCATGCTTTTTTGAGAATGTCCATTGGATATTCTCCTGTTTGATCATGGTGCTCGGCTTTTGGTGCCATTTCATTTTTAGCGAAATCACGCGCAAGGTCACGCAGCGCTTTTTGTTCATCAGTCATTGTGAAATCAATCATGGTATAAATAATCCTTAATGTGTTACAGATAGAATTTTAGAAATAGCCTTTGTGTCAAGGTTTCTTCTCGGACTTTTTGGTATTACGAAGACGGGTTTTGACTTTTTCTTTGATAGGAACATTCATTTTTCCAAGAACAGTGTTAAATTCGACAGTGCCTTCCAAAACAAATTCCATTTCGCCACCGCTAAGAGCAGCTTTGATTAAGTCAGCAAAAAAAACCACTAGCTTCTTATTTACGTTCTCTTCGAACAGGGTTTGCATATCTGCTTGGATAATTTCAGTCGTGAGCGCAGGAATCGTGTGCTCTGATTTATTTTCTACTTCGGCAAGATAGGCATTTTCATTTCCACCATCGACAGTAGAAATCTTAAAGGAAAATTTTTCAATCGTAACTGGAACTTCGTTTGTGTTTTCAATTTGGATATTTGCTTTAAAATACAATTTAGGAACGGGCGGAACGATGAACATGCGAAAGTTTTTTATTTCAAGCGAATCCACTGTAATCTTACAATTTTCTAATTCTTTTCGTTTCTTCTCGATCGGGTTTGTGCAAGTGGAAAAAAGCAGTATGCTAATAAATAGACTGAGTTTTAATTTCATTCCTGTATCATTCGGAATGTTCTTTTTTTGGCAATTGGTTTTTAATAAGAGGAAATACCTTTCCAAATAAAAAAATAGCCTTTAAATTGAATTAAATGAACAGTGTCTAAGAGAAGGATTTTCTATGAATCGAATTTTTTTTAATTTTAGAAGCATATTGCTATTATCCCTATTTTTTTTAGTGTCATTTGGTTGCAGACCTAGATATGAGTTTTGGATTGTCAATGAGTCCGAATCAGAATATAAATTGGAAATTCTATTTAAGAGAAAGTATAACCTAGATGGATTCAATGCTCTTTTTGGATATAAATTTGAAAGTGTAAATTCACCCCTGAGAACAAATGCTGTTGTTCGAACACCTGTTCCTTCTTACGATTATATGTTCTTTCAGGGAGATAAAGATAAAAAAAATGTAAATCGAATCACGGAAACTGAATTTCAATACAATCCAGTTACGGCTACTTTTTATTATACGCTAAAACCTAAAACTACTTTCTTACTTGAACAAGCTACAAATCATAATGACTCTCAAGGAATTGAATTAATCCAAGAATTAAAATTTATTTCTAAAGATGGGGAAATTATCTATCGCGGAAATGAAATTCGAAAACAGTTTCTGACAAACAAGTATTTAACGCTGGTGTTGAAATAAAATATCTAATGGGATTAAAATTGTAATGGCTCTGACAATTATTTCTCTAAACCAGAATATTTTTTCATTAAATTTTGAAAAAGCTCTTCTTGCGAATAATAGTTATAAGGCTTTTCAGTGATTCGATTTTTTGTTAACTTGATTCCATTTTTCAGTCCAATCTCAAAGTTTTTGTAAAAGCCTTCTTTATTTTTAAGAAAAGCATTAGCCTCAGCAATAGATATATAGTGAAAATAAAAAGTTGGCTCTTTTATAAGTTGAGTTTCATATTTCTGAATTGTAACTTGATATTTTTCAATAGCAGCTTTTTCATTGCCGAGCGCTTCTAAAGCATTTCCCCAATTCAAATAAGCATTCGCATAATCTGAATTAATCTCTGTTGCTTTTTTGAAGTTTAGAATTGCATCAGAATAGTTTCCTAATTCATATAAAGACCATCCTAAATTATCATAGATGTCAAATCTATTTGGTTCAAGTTTAATTGCTTTTTTATAATACTCGATCGCACTTTTATGATCACCTATTTCTGATAAAGCCAATCCCCAATTATTATATGTAAAGGTATCGTCTGGATTTATCTCAATTGCCTTTTTATATTTTTCGATAGCTCCTACATTATCATCTAATTCATATAATGCAAGACCCCAGTTGTAATATGCATTTGCATAATTGGGATTTACCTCAATTGCTTTTTCAAATTGCTCGATAGCTTTTTTATATTCAGTTTTAATGAGAAACAAATACCCTCGTATAAAAAATCCAAAAGATTTTTCCTCTACAGAATTTGTATGGATAAGCTTGCCAATAAAAATTTCTAATCTATCGAGTAATCCGTTATTCAAATAGTAATTAACTAATGTAAACGGCTCTATCGTTTCTAAAAGTTGTATCGCGATTTCCTCAATTAATTCGTCTAGAATATGAGATTGATTGGGATCTTGACTTTCGATTTTAATATTTGGTATGGATTTATTTAGATTTGAAACTTGAAGGATAATTTCGAATTTCAAATCTTGCTTCTTAATTTCAGCAGAAATAATTTTATCTTCTTTTCCAAATATTCTTTTTAGAAAATGTATAATCGGATTTGGATTAAGTCCAAGAAACTTCGATTCTTTCTGAATGGAGTCTATGTATTTGTGTTTTGGTTCGATTCCTGAAATACTAATCATTGTCTGCATTTCTTGAAGCAAACGCTTCGAAGCCTCTTGTCCATCAAGTGAATCCCGCAAAAATAAATCTGGAACCTTAAAAGATTCGATTCGATAATTTTCGTTAAAGATTTCGTCCTGAAACGTTACAAATAAGAAAGGGATTGCAGTAATTATCAGCAATCCAATTATTAATAAACTGAAAAATTTAAAAGTTCTCATTTGAATTTTCCTTTTACAAATTTAACACTAATTTCAAGCCTTCTTTAACAAGGGATAACTTTTGTTTAGATAAGTAACCAATTTTTTCAAAAAGAAAATCTCGATCTATACTTCTGATTTGAGAGACGTTAATTACACAGGGTTTTGGCATTCCGAATTCATTTTTTAAAAGTCGAACATTGCCTGGAAGAAATTCATACTTTAAATTGGAAGTAATTGCCAGCACGATGATTGTATTGATGTTTGATTCGTTGAATATATTGGATTGAATTACCAATGCAGGTCGTTTGCCTTTAGGCTGAGAACCTTTCGCAGGAGAAAAATCTACCCAGAAAATATCTCCCTCTTTTACTACCATTGTTCTCCATCATTCATTTTCCTGTTTAAAAGTTTAGAGGTTTGCTTTTGTTCTTTTGGGATTTTAGGATCAGAAAAAAGTCGATTGATTCTGTTTATAATTTCAGACTCTTTAGACTTAGTGCTAACTAGTTGCAACACATTGGAAATGTATGCACTTCTAGAAACATTTTTCTCCTTAGAGAGTTTATCTACTGTCTTTAAAATATCCTGTGGAATCGAAATTGCAATTTTGACTTGTGGCATAATTCCCCCTCGGTATGAATATCTCATCATACCAACTGTTCATACTTTTTTGTCAAGAAAAATGTCTGAACTGTGATGGTTTGATTTATATGATTACCATGATTAGAACAAAAATTTACTTTTTAGAATGACATCATAAAAATCATAGCAGTCACATAAACCATAGTTCATACAGTTATTTTTCTATTCCAGAATATTTTTTCACTAAACCCTGAAAGCGCTCTTCTTGCGAATAATAGGTATAAGGCTTTTCAGTGATTCGTTTTTTAGTTAGTTTAATTTCATTCTTCAAAGCAATCTCAAAGTTTTTATAAAAATTTTCTTTCTCTTTCAAAAAGGCATCAGCCTCAGCAATAGACATATAATGAAAATAAAAAGCAGGCTCTTTTATTAGTTGACTTTCATATTTTTGAATTGTGATTCTATATTTTTCAAAAGCAGTTTTCTTATCCCCCAAACCCTCCAATGCATTTCCCCAATTCAAATAAGCGTTCGCATGATCAGGATTTATCTCAAGTGCTTTTTTAAAATTAAGGATTGCATTGGAATAATCGCCCAACTCATACAAAGACCAACCTAGATTATCATAAGCTTCAAAATAGTTTGGATTGATTTCAATTGCTTTTTTATATGCATCTGAGGCACCTTTATAATCATTAATTAAGTTTAGTAATGCATTGCCCCACGATAAGTAAGTCTCAGCGTTTTTAGGAGGATTTACTTCGATAATTTTTTTTAATTTTTCGATGATAGATTTTTTATTATCCAAATTTTTTATAAGATCATATAAAACTAAATAAACTGATAAATGATCAGGTTCAATCTCAATTACCTTTTTATATTTTTCGATAGCACCTTTAGTATCCCCTAATTGTTTTAATATGTCTCCCCATTGCAAATACGCATCAGTATAATTAGGATTAATCTCAATCGCTTTCTTATATTTTTCAATAGCACTTTTAGTATCCTTTAAATCAAGCAAAGTAATTCCCAAAATTAAATATGTTTTCTCTTCATTGGGATTAATATCAATTGCTTTCTGGTATTTTTCGATAGCGCCTTTATCATCACCTGATTGTCTTAATATATTCCCCCAATTTAAATATGCTTTCTCTTGATTCGGGTTAATCTCAATTACCTTTTTATATTTTTCGATAGCGCCTTTATTATCTCCTAATTGTTTTAATATTTCCCCCCAATTGAAATATGTTTTCTCTTCATTCGGGTTAATCTCAATTACCTTTTTATATTTTTCGATAGCGCCTTTATTATCCCCTAATTGGTTTAATATATTCCCCCACCTTATATATGCTTTCTCTTCATTCGGGTCAATTTCAATTGCTTTTTTAATTTTTTCAATCCCTCCCTTGTTATCACCCATTTCATTTAGAATTTCTCCCCAAAGAATATAAGGAAAACTAAAGTCAGGTTCCATTTCAATTGCTTTTTTGCATCGTTCAATTGCACCTTTGTAATCACCTAATTCTTTTAGGCTTATACACGAATTATAATTCGCAAGAGTATAATATGGCATTACTCTAATTACTTTTGCATACTCTTCATTAGCTCTTTTTTTATCGCCAGATTCATTCAAAACCACACCCAAATTATAGTAAGCCATCGGAAAATTTGGATTAACCTCTATAGCTTTTTGAAATTGTTCGATTGCTTTTCCTTGTTCTTTTTCTATGTAATATACATAACCCAAACAAAAATGTCCAAATGATTTTTCATCTGACGACTCATAACTAATTAGCACTTTTGCAATTGATTTTGCACTAGTGTAAGATTCGGTATTTAAGTAATAGCTACATGCTGCTTTTGGTTCAGTTTTTTCTACTAACTGAATTGCTGATTTTTCCATTAATTCATCAAATGCTTTATATAAATCCCCATCTTTTATTTTAGTCTGAATAGGAGCAAATGGTTCTTTAACTGTAGAGATTCTGAGGCTAATTTCTAATTCTCCTATTCGCTTAATAATTCCACCTGCAATGACTTTATTTTGGATTCCCATGGAACTTCTTATGATCTGTTTAATTGAATTTAAAGAGATTCCCATAATTATTACATCTTCTTTAACTAAGTCTTTATTGAAATCATACTTGATTTTTGGCTCTTCTTGCACTATTACAAAAATTTTTTGTACTTCTTGGAGTAAATGACTAGAAGCCTCTTGTCCATCAAGCCCATCTTGCACAAATGATTCTGGAACTTTAAACGGCTCTAACGAATAACTTTCATTCAATATCCCACGTAAAGATGCGACTATTAAAAATGTTGCCGCAATTACGGAAAAAAGTCGTATACAAATTGTAAAAAAAGAGACTACACTTTCTTCTAATTTTTTTAATTTAATCTTTTTTAAAATAGGGAATATCTTTTTACCTTTGTCTAGTAGTCTACTTAACCATTCCGACCGAAGAATTATGAGACTTGTTTCTTTAGTGGCTTCTAAAACTTTTTTCCCTTCATCAAACTTATCTTTGGTTTTGCCCGTAGCCTCAAACTTAAATTCTTTCTTTGGCTCTCTCGTGTCAGATTTTACTTCCTTAGAGACCGTTTTCTTTTTTGGCTTTGGCATGATATTATCTCCTTAATAAAAAGGGCTGAATGTATTCAGCCCTACGATGTTGAAATTACTTTATCCTATCCAGCAGATACTTAGGAATATCCGCAATTGCAATACGTTCTTGTTTCATAGAATCGCGCTCACGGAGCGTAACAGTGTTATCCTTTAAAGTGTCATAATCAACAGTAATACAAAATGGAGTTCCGATTTCGTCGTGACGGCGGTAGCGTTTGCCGATAGCCGCTGAATCGTCGTAGTCTACGTACCAATTGCTCATGAGAGAATGATAGATTTCC
>JANYCR010000134.1 GCA_025360185.1 Leptospiraceae bacterium
GCTGTCTATGATGAGATGATGAAAGCAAGATCGAGTGGTGCTATTGCCGAAAATGATGGACCTCTCGTTTCTGCAGAAAAAAAAATGTTACCCATCTCTCGCACGGATTTTGAGAAATATATGAAGAATCCTGCCGACTTATATAAGGATGCGAGATTTGGTCCCAATCTAGTCAACGGTAAGATTGATGGCTACAAAGTATACCAAGTAGCCGTGAGTCATATTTTTTATCAATTGGGTGCTCGAAGTGGTGATATTGTAAAACGGGTGAATGGAATGCCTTTAAATGACACTGAAAAAATGTTGGAAATTTGGGCTGCAATTAAAAATTCTCCGAAAGTTACAGTTGACTTAGAGCGAAAAGAAAAGATTATCACCTATGAATTCCTTATCAGAAATTAAAAAAATAAAAGTAAGTTTAGCTAGATGACAAAAAAAATAACCCTATTCCTTTCCTTGTTTGTATTCATACTCCATTCTCAGCTCTTTTCACAAGCTGCAGCACCGACGACTCCCGCTGACCCTGCAAAAGAAAGTGAGGAGGATAAAAAGCACAATGACACCGCCGGAAGACTGAGTAAAGAGAAAGACGGCAACGTCATGTTTACCGCTGACTGGCGAAATGCGGAGTTAAAAGATTTCTTAAAAGGCATGAGCGGAATTGTTAAGAAAAATATCCTCGTAGATGATTCAGTCAAAGGTCGCAAAATCACTATTATCTCCCAGAAGAAAGTAAATGTGAAAGATGCTTACTCTTTTATGAAATCTGTTTTAGAATCGCAAGGCTTTGGACTTGTGGAAGAAAACGATATTATCAAAGTAGTTCGAACCAAAGATGCGCTTGCAAAATCGGGAATCGTTCGAATTGGTCGTGAGCCTATTAGTGAGGATGAACTCAAATCAAATAAAATCATTACCCAAGTAGTTCCAATTTATCAAGCTAATGCGGGGGAGTTAGAGCCACTCTTAAAACGAGTAACGTCACCCGATACAGATATCATAGTCTATCGTTTAACGAATACACTTGTATTATCTGGGTCTTCTAGCGACATTAGTAAACTTTTAAAATTAATTGAAAGACTCGATCAAAGAAATGATGGACCCGGTGCAGTTGCATCTGCAGGGGATATTCATATTTATACGCTCGAATATAACGAGGCAGAAAAGTTAGCGGCTGTTCTTACTAAGCTAGATAATCCAGTTGTAGAAATGAAAATCGTAGATCCAAGTAAACCTGCAACAGCGGCTAAAGGTGAGAAAATTAAAGCAGTTGCGCATAAAGATTCTAACTCCGTCATTGTAACTGCAACCAAAGAAGAATGGAATGAAATCCAACGCATTGTAAAGATATTAGATTTACCTAGAAAGCAAATTTTACTCGAAGTGCTTATTGTAGAATTAACATCGAATGATCTAAATGACTTCGGTATCGACTGGAGATTTAGACAAACTGCATTTGGACAATTTAACTCAGGGCTGGGTGCGCAAAGTGGTATCTTGAGTAAAGATGGAAAATTAAATCCAAACGCAAATACACTGACTGGTTTTTCTCTCGGATTTTTAAAACCGGGTAGTCCACAGATTATCGGTATTTTAAATGCGAATGCTACGAATGAGAATTTCAACGTATTATCCGCTCCGCAGATTTTGACAGTTGATAACCAGGAAGCAGAAATCAACGTAGGGCAAGACGTTCCCGTTAGAACACAAAGTAGAAATGCGGGTGGTGGCGGCTCACAGGCAGTAACCGTTGACAACTTTGAATACCGCCCTACTGGGATTAAATTAAAATTTACCCCGCATATAAATAAGAACGATAAGATTACTTTGGAACTCTACCAGGAAGTAAAAAACATTGCAGGTCTTCCCGAGCAGGGGGGAAACCCAATTTTCAATAAGCGTGATATTAAGACTACGATTACTGTAGATAATACGCAGACTATCGTTATCGGGGGATTAATTTCCAATGATAAACAAAAACGACTTACTAAAATCCCGGTTCTCGGTGATATTCCAATCTTAGGAAACTTTTTTCGTCGTGTTACTTCTAAAATTAACAGAACAAACTTGATGGTTTTTTTGACTCCGCATATTTTGGACAATCGAGCAAAAGCAGATCGTATGACGATTGAAAAACGTATGGAACAAGAGAAGAACGAAGAGGAAAGAGAAAAGAAACTGCGATGAGAAAAAGCCTTGGTGAAATCTTAATAAATAATGGAAGCATTACTGAAAAAGAGTTAAATGAATCCTTAAAGACGCAGCAAAAGAACCAACTTCCACTCGGTCAAATTATTCAAAAAAAAGGATTTGCGGGGGAAGTCGATATTATGCGCGCTCTCGCTGAGCTTCACAATCTTGATTTCATTGAAAAAATTGAATTTTCCGGTTACGAAGAAATTTACCATACCATTCCTTACAAGCTCATTCAAAAAAGTAAAATCGTTCCTTTTCATTATGCAGATAAAGCAGTAACAATCGCAGTATGTAATCCTTCCGACTTACATCCAATGGATGAGATTAAATTCTTTTTAAAAGGTCAGAGCGTTAAATTTGTATTAGTCCCTGAGCCTGAGATACTTCGTATTATCCACGCTCATTTCGATAAGACCGCATCAGACGCAAAGGACATGATGGAGGAAATGGTTGACGGAGAACTAAGCGAATTCAGCGATCTTGATTCCGATGCACTGGATTTAACAAACGAAGCTCCTATCATCAAGATGGTTAACGTCATTTTGTCGCAGGCTGTTACCGAGAGAGCCTCTGATATTCATATTGAGTCTTATGAGAAAACGGTAACTGTGCGTTACCGTGTGGATGGAATTTTACATAAAGTATTGTCTCCACCCAAGTCTTATCAAGCCGGTATTATATCGCGTATTAAGATCATGTCTAACTTAAACATCGCAGAGAATCGGCTTCCGCAGGATGGTCGGATTAAATTAAAGCTCACGGGTAAAGACATTGATATTCGTGTGTCTACGATTCCCTGTCAGTATGGGGAAAGAGTTGTTATGCGACTTTTAAATAAAACTGATCAGAAATATTCTATCAACACGATGGGATTTTCTGGCGAGCTACTCGAAAGATATAAAAAGCTAATCTATCATCCACATGGAATTATACTTGTTACAGGACCGACTGGTTCTGGAAAATCTACAACGCTTTATTCTTCTCTCTCTGAATTAAATACACCGGAGCGAAATATTATTACCTGTGAGGATCCAGTTGAATACCAGTTCGATGGAATCTCGCAAATGCAAATGCAGGACAAGATTGGACTTACATTTGCAACGGGGCTAAGAGCCATTCTTCGCCAAGATCCGGACGTGGTGATGGTGGGGGAGGTGCGAGATGAGGAAACTGCGCGTATTGCGATACAAGCATCGCTTACAGGTCACTTGGTGTTTTCTACCCTTCATACAAATGATGCTGCTAGTGCTGTGACGAGACTTAGTGATATGGGAATTGAGTCTTATTTAATTACTTCAACTGTGCTCGGTTTCGTTGCACAGCGGCTAGTTCGTGTTAACTGCAAGACTTGTACAAAACCTTATACTCCTTCTGATAAAGAACTAGATTCTGTTGGCGTTGCTCGTGATAGGCTTATCAATGGACAGTTGAGGCGTGGAGAAGGCTGTCCCGCTTGCATGGGAACTGGTTACAAAGGTCGTATGGGGATTTATGAGCTCATGGTTATGAACAATGATATCAAGGCTGTGATTCTAAAAGGCGGAGACGCAACGGCTATTAATGATATTGCGCTGGGTACCGGAATGATTCCTTTACGTGATTACGGCATACAAAAAGTAATCGAAGGTTTTACAACTCTAGATGAAATTCTAAGAGTTTGTTAGAGGTAATATGGCACTTTTTACTTACGTAGCATTTAACAAAACCGGAAAAGAAGTAAAAGACATTATCGAGGCAAATAATCTTCAGGGTGCGCGTAATAAGCTGAAGGCGAAAGGTCTTTATGTTCGTGTAATCAAAGAAGATGCTGAAAAAAAAGAGAGAGAGCTTTTTCCATTTCTCGCAAAATTTTTATACCGAATTCCAAGAAAAGAAGTAGGACTTTTTGTTCGTCAATTAGGAACTCTTCTTGGTGCAGGGATTCCACTTGATAGGTCGCTAAACAATATCAGCGAACAAATAGAAAATCGAAATTTTAAAAAAGTCATCATGGATATTAGAGCCGGCATTACAGAAGGACA
>JANYCR010000179.1 GCA_025360185.1 Leptospiraceae bacterium
ATGAGTAGACTAATCCCAATAACTAAAAAGATAATAGTTATTAGCCTAGGAAAAAACTTTCTAGATTTAGAAGTAGTTTCATTGGATTTAAAATCAGGAGAACCGAACAATAGCATAAGTAGCCATAATTAATTTTCATTAACCTAAATACAATTAATTTAAAAATTTTTAATAAGAATTGAAGCTAATACCTATTATTCAGAAAAATGACTATATCACTTGCGACGACTCTAGGCTTAGTATGTTCTTTACCTTCTACTAAATAAATTCATCCTTGCGTTTTTTCAAAATTACAAGACCGTCCTCTTCTAATTCACGGGCAATTTTCAAAATATCATTGCGGGCTAAAGTAATTTCGCGTAATGTTGTTTTGCCTCTAGAGTCCATTTCTTCTACGATGTCGGATGCGCGGTTTTGAGACATGGCAGTAAAGAAGTGACGTTTTATTTCATCACCTGCACCTCGAAGTGCGACTACGAGTAAGTCATTACTACCTAATTTATTCACAAGCATTCTCATTTCTCGTGCGTCTAAGTTTAGAATATCTTCGAAGGCATAGAGCTTATCGCGAACCTGGTAGGCGAGATCGGGAGACTTATCATTTAGCTCCCGTAGAATATTTTCTTCTACATTTTTGTCCATGTAGTTCAGGATATTAGCGAGAGATTCTGCACCACCTGCCTGGGCTAATTCAGATTTGTCTCTTGCATCGTATTTTTTCTTAAGAATTTTAGCAATTTGTAAAATGGCTTCCGGGTGAGTCTTGGAAGTTGCCGCTAGTTTTAATGCTACGGTAGATTGCATCTCAGATGGAAAATGCTTTAATACGTCAGCCGCCTTTTTGGGTTGAAGATAAGAAAGAGTAACCGCTATAGTTTGAGGATTTTCCCCGTTTAAAAGAGAACTGATAATGACTGGTTCAATTTCATTTAGGAATTCGAAGTCCTGACCGATTTCTTTTTTATCAATCTTCTTTAGAATTTCATCAGCCTTACCTACGCCTACTGTTTTAGAAAGAAGTTCTCGTGCCGTTTCAAGTCCGCCTCTATCGCCTAATTGCAATTCGGCGACAGTATCTTTGAATTCATTTAGAATGGACTCTCGCTGAATCTTGGAAACCATTCGAATTTGCGACATTTCATAAACAACCTGCTCAATCATTTTGTCGTCAAGGTGGGAAAGAACTTTTGCAGCTTCTTCTTTTCCGAGTGAGAGTAGTAAGAGAGCTGCTTTTTTAGCTCCGTTCATAGGGATTTGCATTTTATTAGATTCCATAGGGTTAAGTGACATAATAAAAATGGTTTAGAATTTAAGTCAAGAAAAAACTTTGTTTGACCAAAAAGGTTAAATTGGACGAATCTCATTATATTGAATTATGTTTAAATCCGGGTATTTTATTTCAATAGGTGCAGGAAAAAACCAACTCCCTTTAATCCTAAAATCCAAAGAATTAGGGCTTAAAGTTATAGCGGTAGACTATAATGGGGACGCACTCGGATTTTCCTATTCAGAAATTAAAATCATTCAATCTATTCACGATTTCCGCAAAATCTATGCCGCCATTTTAAAGCTATTTTTACAAGAGCCAATTATTGCCGTTGGAGTTCGATCTTACGGAAAAGCTGTTTTAACCGCTTCTTACTTGTCTGAAAAATTAAACTTGATAGGAACGAGCCTTACTGTGCTAAAAAAATTTTACAATAAAAAGCTTATGAAAGCATTTTTAGGCGAAAATGGAATTTCGGTTCCCGTTTCTTATAATTGGAAATACTTTCGTGATTTTCCAGACCTTGTAAAAACCATTTCTTATCCGTGTATCTTAAAGCCAGTGGATACTATTGCAAAGCTAGGCATAGAAGTTTTTCGCACTTCCGAATCGCTTCAATTGCGACTAACGCAATTAAAAGCAAAGAATGATCGCTTTCTTCTGGAAGAATTTATCGACGGTGCGGAAGTAACTGTTCTCGGGTTCGTTCAAAATAAAAAATTCACTCTTGTTTCTATTTCAGATAAAGTGACAACTGGTTTTCCGCCTTTCTTAGAATTGTCTCATCGGTTACCAACCATTTATCCAAAAATCAAAGGCGAGCTAAGATTGATTTGCCAGAACATTATTCAGTTGACAGGGCTTGAAAACTGTCCTATTGTCGCCGAATTCAAAGTAACCCCACGTGGACAAATTTATTTAATTGAAATAATGCCAGAGATTGGCGGAGAATATCTGGCTGATTTTTTAATTCCGGAATTTTATTCTTATGATTATTTTAAAAATTATCTTAACCTGATCATGGGAATACCGGTCGCGCCAATTGATAATAAATCCCTTCGAAAAAAAGAAACTATTTCCCAAATCTGTTTTATTGCACCACAGGCGGGAGTATCCAAATTTATTTCTTTAAATAAATCTTTACCGAGCATAGGCGAAAAAGTCTTTTTGGATCATCAATTAAAAGACTTCGGCACTCTTCTGAATACAAAAGAAGGCAATGCCTGTCGTGTGCAAGTAGCAGGAGTTACTTCTTCTAATAAAATAAAACCAGAAGAACTAGATATTACTATTAGGAAAATGTATGACGCAAAATTTGAATAAATCCAACCCAGAAGTCTGGGATAACCATTATCAAAGAGAAAAATCCAGGTTGATTTTTCCTGATGAAAATCTCGTTCGGATACTTTCGCGTATCCCCCAAGGCGAGTTTGCTCTCGATCATGGTGCTGGCTCAGGGAGGCATTCGGTCTTACTAAAATCCTGTGGGTTTCAAGTTACTGCTTGCGATTATTCTGCTAAATCCATTGAATCCATTCAGCGAATGATACCTGGAGTGGAAACCGATATTATCCGCTCATCAAATCTTCCTTATGAGAATGAAAAATTTGATCTGGTTGTTAGTTGGGGGGTGCTTCATTATAATACGATTGATGATGCTCACTGTATTGTGCGCGAAATCAAGCGTATCCTCAAGGCAGGTGGTTATTTTGCTGGGACTATTCGGTCCTCCTCTGATAGCCATTTACAAACAAAAGACGGGCTAATCGGTCTTACAGACTTGAGTGGGGGAAGTGTCAGGCTTTATACGCTTGAGGAATTAAAAGAATTACTAAAAGATTTTACAAATGTTGAATTTGGTTATATGGAAAGATGCCCAATCGGAAAACTAGAAGAGAGGATATGTCATTGGATATTTCAGGCGAAGAACTAAAAAAACACTGTCCGCTAGATAAAAATTGCGATTGGTGTTTTTTATTCCGATCTACCTATAATTATTATGATCTACCAATTCATAAATGTAATACCTGTGAGTTACAAACGATTTACCCCAAGGATAAGTATGACTTAAAGGCGATGTACAATTCTAGCTACTACTCTGGAGCGGCTAATTACTCTTACCTGGATGAAAGAAAGCAGGAAGGTTATGAAAGTTTTGTCTGGGATGCGCGGATTCGAAATATAAAAAAATTTAAGAAGAGCGGTAACTTTTTAGATATAGGCTCTTCTTTTGGGGGATTTTTAAACCGAGCAAAGATAGCTGGGTTTGAAACATTCGGGATTGAAATTTCTGAATATTCTGCCCAGTATGCAAATGAAAGAGGAATCCGCACTTTTAACGGCTCGCTTTTAGAGGCAGACTTTCCGGAAGAATTTTTTGATGTCATTACACTTGTAGAAGTGATTGAACATTTAGATAAGCCCGATTTGGTTTTTGAAAAATTGACTAAGCTTCTAAAACCCGGTGGACTTCTTCTCATTCAGACAGCAAACTTTGATGGGAAACAAGCAAAAGAGGAAGGACCTAAGTATCATTATTATTTACCAGGCCATTTATATTATTATTCCCTGACGAATCTGAAAAAAATTTTGACCAAAAACGGATTTCAGAATTACACTATATATCATGGAGTTGATTTTCCTCTCTACGCGAAACTTTTTAAATCCATGGGAAGTTTTCGCAAACTCACAGATTATTTCAAATGGTTTCGGATTTCCTATTATCATCTGAAAAGTAAATTTTTCAAGGGAAGCACTTCGAGTATGGTATTATACGCTTTTAAATGAGGTTCAATTTATGGCACAAACAGGTTTAGAAAAAATCAAAATTTCGGATAAGTTTTATTTGATTCCAGAGAAAAGAGGAATTAAAAGGGCTTATATTATTTTTCTGCGGATAATTCTTGTATCCATACATCGCTTTATGGCAGATGATTGTTTGACTCGCGCCTCTGCAATCGCGTATACGAATATTGTTTCTCTTGTCCCCGTTTTGACTGTGGCACTTGCCTTCTTGACAATCAGTTCGGGCTTCACAGAAAAACAGGATGAACTTTTTGATAGTATAAATACATTTTTGCAAAAGAATGAAATCCGCGTGGACATTACTCCATATCTGGAAACCCTTAAAGATATTATTAGCTCTGCAACTCAAATTGGTGCAATTGGATTTATTGTTTTGATTTTTTCTGCAACTGCAATTTTAAGAACATTTGAGGCTGCCTTTAACCAGATATGGCGCATAACGACTCCAAGACCTTTCGTGGACAAAATAATTTTTTACTTTTTCATACTTGCCATCGGACCTTTACTTGCTGCCATTTTTACTAGTTTTGCTGTAAAATTTGCCGATGCTACGAGGGCTTCTCACCTGTATTCCATTACCCGCTCGTCTGATAATTTTTTGTGGATGACCGGAGAGAATGGAACGATTGTTAAGATTCAAGAAAATGGGAAACGTCTTGCAAAGCTAAAAGATTTTAAGATCGATTTCGAAAATATGTATTGTATTAGTCTGGATAAAGAAACAGAGGCAAATTGCGATATGCCTAAATTGAACAAGGAAAGCTTTGTAAAAATTAGGAGTCGTAAAAACCAATTAGTAGCAATGTCTGAAAATGGAATCATTTTACAATCTCTGGATTTTGGCTTATCCTGGTCGGTTACAGAAATTTTAAATGTTAAAATTTTAGATTTTACCATCGCTGATGAAAATAATATGTTTATTGTTTTTCTAAATGGGGATATTATTAATTACCATAATAAAAATAATTTTGACAGAGTCTTTGTTAATTACCGCGATTCGGAAGATAAGGTAGTCGCGACTAAGATTCGTTTTCCTGATCCTCTAAATGGGTATTTCCTGGATACGAATGGATATTTCTGGAAAACTATCGATGGTGGAAAAACATTTCAATACTTTAAAGTTACAAAAGGAACTTTGAATCTCACTGATCTTGCAATACTGGATAATGAGAATTATGCGGTAGTAGGGGAGAGAGGTGGAATTTTTAGAAGCCATGATGGTGCTAAGACATGGGTAGACATTTCGCATAAGAAAGTTTCCTACATTAAAATCTGGTATATGCAAGATGAAGGCAAAGACGAGCTAATCGTTTTAAATGATATAGGCTCCATTTTATATTCGAATGATTTAGGAAATAAATGGCAATTAGTCTACACCCCGACCGATGGAAAGTTATTTGCTATGATTCCAATTAATCCCAAGTTTGGTTTTACTGCCATGAATCCTGATGATGAAAGTGTTCCGACGGAAGAAGAATTAGTAAAACAAAAAGAGAAACAAGTCGTAGGTGATATTCTTGCAGTCGGTGAATTTGGAAAAATTTCCATAGGAGATGTTAAGAATGAGACATTAGAATGGCATACGATAACCGGGGGGGACAATGTGTTTTCTGTTTATTCATTTATAAAAACTATTATCCCGTTATCCGCTATTTGGATTTTTTTTGTAATGCTTTACATGCTTATTCCTCATACGAAAATTCCATTTAAAGCTGCTGCTATCGGCTCTGCAATTACTGGAATAATTTTATTGTTATTCATTTGGTCATTTGGAATTTACTTGAGATCTTTTGCGACTTCTACGATGGTGGTCTATCGGGCATTAGCCGCTGTGCCGATCTTTTTATTGGTTGTATACTGCCTTTCTATCATCATGCTTTTTGGAGCGGAGGTTACTGCTACTCTTCATTACAAAGACAGATACAATAGTAACCGTCATCCTTTCGATGATGGAGAACAAGATATCAAGTATACTTTTTATACTAGTATTAAGTATTTGGTTTTACTTTACGCACACCAGAGTCAAGCCAAATCTTTCTTAGCCGCAAATGATATAAAGGAATCTTTAGAAATTTCTACTCTAGAGTTTGATGCATTGACAGAAAAATTAGTTAGTGATAAATTCATTGTTCGTGTAGAAGGTGGATTCATTGCACCTTGTATTATGCCAGAAGCGATAAGTTTGTTTGATTTATACGATAAAATTTCCCATGAGTCCTATGATCTTCCAGGCTTTGCGGATAAGAAGGGTTTTGTGATAAAAATTAGCGAGCAGTTAAAAGAAGTGAATAATTTCTCCAAGCAAACGCTTTCTAAAATAAAATTTTCTGAATTATTAGTATAGGTTTAGTTTATGAATAAATATGATTACGATTATATAGTAATTGGCTCCGGCTTCGGTGGAAGTGTTTCAGCGATGCGACTTTCCCAGAAAGGTTATAAAGTAGCAGTAATAGAGTCAGGTAAAAGATGGAAATCGGAAGATTTTCCAAAAACAAGTTTTTCTCTTACTAAATATGTTTGGCTTCCAAAAATTTTCTGCTACGGGATACAGCGTATGAACCTCTTAAATGATGTGCTGATTTTAAGCGGGGCTGGTGTAGGCGGTGGAAGTCTTGTATATGCGAATACTCTCTATGTTCCGCCAAAGCCATTTTTTGATACATCCATAGTGCAAAAGATGGGAGCAGAAAAAGTCTTACTTCCATTTTATGATATCGCAAAACGAATGTTAGGCGTAATTGAAAATCCAAAGCTCTGGGAAGTGGATGATTTTATGAAAGAGACTGCGGAAGAAATGGGAGTCGGAAATACTTTTAAGAGAGCACCTGTCGGAATTAATTTTAACGAGAAGGACAAAGTAGACCCTTATTTTGGAGGAGAAGGACCCGAGCGTAATAGTTGTAATTTTTGCGGTGGGTGTATGGTGGGTTGCCGCTTCAATGCAAAAAATACATTAGACAAGAACTATTTATATTTTGCCGAGAAGCTCGGTGCAAAAGTTATTCCTGAGACAAAGGTAGAAAAATTAATTCCACTTTCTGAAGATGGGAGTGAAGGGTATGAAATAAATACTATTTCTACGACTGGATTTTTCGGCTCTCCTAAGACTACACTTCGAGCGCGTAATGTAGTAGTATCCGCTGGGGTACTTGGAACTCTCGGTTTACTTCTTAAAATGCAACAAGAAAAAATCATGACTAGACTTTCTCCTATGCTCGGTCATACCGTTCGCACGAATAGTGAATCTCTAGTTGGAGTTACTTCGCTCAAAAAAGATGTAGATTATTCAAAAGGAATTGCAATTACATCTAGTGTTTATCCTGATGAGCATACTCATATTGAGCCAGTGCGCTATTCGGCAGGCTCAGATGCAATGGGAATGCTAGCTGCGGGAACGTTAGTAGATGGAGGAAAAGGTGTTCCTCGATTCTTACGTTTTCTATGGGGCTCTTTTCTACATCCGATCAATGCGCTCAGGTTTATCTCTCCATTTGGGTTTGCAAAAAAATCTATAATTCTTTTAGTTATGCAAACAGTAGACAATAGCATTAAGATTGTACGTAAGCGTCGTCTCATCTGGCCGTTTCAAAAAACTCTGACATCCGTCCAAGAAGTTGGCAAGCACATACCAACGTTTATCCCCGTAGCAAATGAATTTGCGCGTCGCTTGGCAAAACGAATCGGCGGAGTTGCAAGAAGTTCTTACAATGAAGTAATTCTTGATATTCCTACAACCGCTCATATCCTCAGTGGTTGCATTATCGGGGAAAGCCCTGAAACAGGAGTGATTGATTTAAAAAACCAGGTGTATGGATATAAAAATCTTTTAATCTGTGATGGCTCGATGATGCCCGCAAACCTAGGGGTTAATCCTAGTTTAACGATTACTGCACTGACAGAGCGTGCAATGTCTTTTGTCCCACTTGCATCTGAAGTTTCCAGCGCTAAATTTTTTAATTATGAAAAGAATTGGAAGGTTACGGATGCGTTATCCGCTACCGAAAAATCAACAGCAAAGAAAACGCCTGCGAAAACCTTGGAGTCCTACTCCAAGAAAGCGGTAACGAAACCAAAGGCTAAAACTAAGAAAAAATAATATTGCACTACCAATATTGCGGGTAGGCAAAGAATTACCTGCAATATTGGAAATTTATTTCATAGCGAAGTCTAACTAAAGATAATTCCGTCCGATAATTAATTTAATATCAAATACTAAGAGTGAGTGTATGAACCTTAAAATACTTTTAATTGTAAGTTTTCTTTTTTCAATTTCTGTCTTTGGACAAAATAACGCGCGGTGTATCGACGGAGACTGTGTAAATGGAACAGGTGTATCGGATGATGCAGGAATTCGCTACGAAGGAACTTTTCAAGGTGGAGTAAAGGTAGGAAAAGGAAAGCAAACAGATGCGCAGGGTAATGTATACATTGGCGATTGGAAAAATGATCTTCCGAACGGCAAAGGCGTATATACCGTAATCTCTGGGGATCAAAAAAAATACACTGGTTATTTTAAAGATGGAAATTACCACGGAGTAGGCACTCTGATTTACAGCAATGGCGATAAGTATATCGGTGAATTTAAAAAAGATAAACGAAGTGGAAATGGGACTATGATTTTTAAAGCTGATAGAAAAATCTTTGTAGGAAAATGGAAAAACGACAAACAAAATGGAAAGGGCGTTTACTACTCATATTCCTCATCTGAATCTGTAAAATTCTCCAAAGGGTCGCTAGTTTCTAGATAGATAGAGACAAAACTATGTTATCCGTTGGAGATCCGTCGTATACTATTGGGAATATACCTTTTAGTTTACGATAAGCTTCGTAATGCATAGATACGGAATTCTAGTTTTTTAGGTGACTTTAGGAAATTAAAACCAACTTTGATACCTCGTTTTTGATATTTTTTTCTTTAATAAGTTGGGAAAAAAGTATAAAAGGTTGTTGACGGAGTAGGTGGTATAAAATACGTTGTTTTTACGCGGTATGCAGAAGAGCGCTTAACCGGCAAAAGAGTTCATTTAAAAACATATATAGTAGCGTGACCCGATCTTG
>JANYCR010000277.1 GCA_025360185.1 Leptospiraceae bacterium
TATCCTATTTCAGTTTAACAAAATCAATTGTGTTTATGTTAAAACTAAGAAACCAAAAACACTTGTCAACCAGTCATTTTTAGCACAATTCTATATCCACCTGTTTAGCGTTAAATTTTAAACCAGAAACCGTTTCTGAAACGGACTGATTCTAAAACTTTACCTACTATTTGTTTTAATACGGATAATGAAGACTAACAAAGCTTAGCTTCTTAGCTAGTCTTTATATCCTATTTCAGTTTAACAAAATCAATTGTGTTTATGTTAAAACTAAGGAACCAAAAACACTTGTTAACCAGTCATTTTTAGCACAATTCTATATCCACCTGTTTAGCGTTAAATTTTAAACCAGCCTCCAAAATCCATCCGTTTCAATCTGTTTTGATTGACCAAATGAAATATAGCGAGGAATGGCGTCTAACGTTAAGCGTATCTGACGCATTCTTATGTGTCTCCGAGTCTACAAATACGTGCAATAAAATATGACTGAGCGTAAGGCGCGGAAATTGCTTCCGTATGCATGTTTCCGTGACTGTAGCGAAGGCGTATTTTTTGCGGGTCACTCTTAAAACTAAAAAGTCTTTCTACACTATCCAGTCAGACTCGGAGCAAGGTGACTCACATCATCCGAACTTAGTGAGTCGCCGCAGCAGATACGCGTAGTTGTGCGACGTTTTAAACGCGTGTGAACCGTTGCATCTAAACTTACGCTCTTACTAAAACCAGCCCTGACACGAGGTCAGGTGTAATACTTACTCCATTCCACAATACGATTCTTTTCAAATATATCGGGTTTGCGAAGTTGCTTTTTATAACTATTCTTTAGCAATTTCCGCAAACTCGATGTTAGGCGCATCTAAATTTTTAAAAATCCTAACTCATATACTTGCGGGTGTAATTTTTCACTTAATTTTTTATACATGTCTTCAAATGGTTTAAAACTAACAAGTGAATAATCACCACTTGCATTTCTAGCTTGTAAAGCTTTTCTAATTTGATACCAACCTACATCTGGACGGTTAAGTTTTAATTCGTCTCTCACTTCCCTAATATTGGTATGTTCAAAATATGCTTTCCACAATTCTCTACCTGCGTCTAATACTGATTTTGCTTCATTGGATAATTCCTTATCAGCTAAATATTGAACCATAAAATCAGATTCAAATCTATCAGGTGCGTTTACCTCTGATTCAGTAAAAGGTATAAAGTGATTTACTATAGACCATTTCTTGCCATTCCACTCTAAGTCATCAGCACTTGCTGTTAAATTACTTCCATTAAACAACATCCAGATTAAACAATCATTTTTGAATTCATCGGGTAATGGTGTAGTTGGTTGTAAAAATTGGTCACGGTCGTTGAGCCAAGTGGGTTTAATTAAACGGCGAACAGAAAATGTAATTGCGGATTCACAAAGATTTTCGGGGGTAACAAAGAATGCTCCTGCACTGCCAAAGCCGGAGGAAAATAAAGCTGTTAGTTTTTCTGCATTTTGAAGCATATTACTATTTGATAACATACTGCCAATCGCTCCATCCGACCACTTTGCGCCTCGCAAATCCTTTGAAACTGTAGCAGGAGTGATTGCATTTTTTAAAGGTAAGGCGTCCTCATTATTAGAACGAGGACGCCTGAACCATTCACTCAAAAAAAGCTCACTAGGAATAGTATAAAAACGTTTTTCACCAATAGGCTTAACATCTTTATCTAATACTTCAGCAGAGATTTCAATTAATGGGAATTTCTGTTTGCTTTTTATATCTGTTTTCCAAATTAAAAAGCCAATCGGAAAATTCCCTTTCAACCCATCGAATGCTTTACTATGAACAACAAACCCACCTAAATATTTTGCATTCCAAATTTGTCTAAAATTTTCAAAATTAGGAGCATTAACATATTTAAGTTTGCTAAAAATAGCAATAGTTGCTGTAGGTATTTCGAGTGCAATTCTCGCAATAAATTGTGTAAACAATTCCCTTGTCGCATAACCATAATCAGTCATATGCTTAGCAATTTTTGTTGTGGCTATGTCTGTTTTATGTTCACCACCACTGGTGATAGTATCAGTATTACCTGCTTCACCATAAGGGGGATTAATCAATACTAAAATTTTTTTACCTTCTTTAATCGCTTTGCGTAAACTCTCTGGGATTTTATTTGTTAGAGTATAATCAATCTCTCCGTCATCAGTTATGTCATTATTCAAGTAATCGTATTGAAAACGTTGTGCTGCAACGCAAGTCTTAGTTGCTTTCATTACATCAACATCTGCTTGGTCTAACGTGCTCATGTAAATATTTCGAGGGTTACTATGTTTTACCTCTAAATTACCTACTCCGCAACACATATCCCAAACAATATATTCTTTCTGCCAATTTTTACCAAGTGTCTCAGTGAGTTTATCATAAGCTTTATCTACTACTGTCAAAGGAGTATAAAATGCGCCTTTAAAACTTCTCTCATCTAGTGGGATTAAACTATCTCGTCGTTCAAGTAAATAATCTCTGTATTCTGATTTCGGTGGCTTATGGTAAATAGCCCAAAATCGACGATAACCTTCTGTGCTTTTTAGTTCGTAATTTTTTCCGCCTAAACTAAATACAGGAGCTTTATTTTTATGTAATAATTCAGCGGGTAGATTTGCATGAGTTGATATAGTCCCATCGTGCATAATGTCTGCAAAAAATAATAGCGCATAATGTTCTTCGCCCACATCTGCAATTTCTCTACCTATCATAGTAACCCATTTATCAAATACTTGTTTTAAGTTATCAGGCGTAATTTGAGTGCGGATAATCTCGCCTGATTTAATAGCCTCTTTAATGGTGCTGATAAATTCTTCTTCATGTGTTTCAATATTAAACGAAACAACGTATGTCCCGATATGAGTAGATACTTCATCTACTGCTTCTTTAGTATATTTGCTTGCTGACTTTCCCCACTTGATTGTTTTTTTAGCAAGGAAAGGTAATATGTCTGATGTCTTCATAAGTGCAGCTTTTTTAGTATCAACTACAGATAAGAAAGGCGGAGTAGACTCTCCATGATTTAGTGCATCTTGAACATAGTGCAATAGTTGCGTAAACATTGCATAGGTGGAATTATTTCTACCATTTTTTGCTTCAAACCAAACTTCGTCAGTTTGAATATCTATTAAGTTTTTTTTATATCCTTTTAACCCAATCGCTTTTATATAAGCATCTTTTACATCTTCTTCACTGATGTTTGGTTTTGATAATTTTTCTTTTAATGTCATTTAATTTCCTATCAAATTTATTTTGTAAAATAATTTTCAATGTAAAAATAAAGCTTGTTCGATTAATTCTATATTGTATGTTCAGGTCATGGCAATTTTAGAATTAAATAAATCACACCAATTAATTGAGATACTAAAACAAGTAGAGTTTGAATTAGAATCTACAAACGGTTTATATGCGGCGGATAATGAAAAATTTATAGAGCCTTTCCAAATTGATTTTACTGATGCAATTAAAAATGTAGAACAGGCAATTTCTTTATGTGGAGAAATAGAAATTAAATCGTAAATTATACTTTGTAACATTTGAATCCTGCCTTTTTTATAAAAGTGTCATAAAAATTTCCTTTAGAATATGCACTCATTAAACCTACATATAAATGTTTTGGAACATTATGACATTGATATAATTTCCCTGTCTTAAATTCAACCTCTAAAATTTTACTGGCTTCATCATATCCAACTGATTTCAAAGTTGATGAAGAAACAAAGTCTCTATTCATTATTTTCTCCTATAATTATACACCAAAGTCTTTCCGAGACACGAGGTCGAGGAAACCTACTCCGAAAAAGTTCTCGTAAGTTTCCTAGCTCAATCGAGCCGTGTTTAAAATGTCCGCACAACTAAACTTGTCTGTATTGCACTTGTTGCGTCAAGAGTAAAAGCTATAGATATGCTATTTTTAGGAATAAAAAGCGAAGTAAAAGTGCGGATATGCCTGATAGGGTAAGTTAGCTTGATTTAGATTGTAAAAAATAAAAAGCTATACAAAAATATAGTATATGAAATAAGATGACGGATATGGAAAACTTAATAGAGTTATTGCGAAGTAAATATGCGAGGATATTTCCTGATTACGTTAAGAATACAGAATTGATGAATTTTCTGAATGAGAATCGAGGAATGATAGAATGGGATAATTTGGAAGAGTTGAAAGAATTTTATGCAAAGAATGGGCAACCTAGAAAAGTTGTTTTTAGACAATGGGAGATGGAAAACAAGCAATTTCTTGATTTTCGAAAACAGCTTAAAGAGGCAAATAAAGAATATCCGCATGAGAAGGAATTTAGGGAGCTATTGGCGATTCGGCAATATTCACGAAAGACAATTAAGTCTTATGCGCTCTCCCTGCGTTCTGCAAATGAATATATGAAAACAAAGGAGAAAACCGTAATTTCGGAGGCGGATAAGGAACAATTTCATAGGTATTTTATGTATCTTACTGAAGAACGAAAAGTTTCGGTGTCTACACTTCGCATTGCTCGCTTTGCTATTGAATACTATCGAAGTGAAATTGTTTGCATACCGGTTAAACTTGATTTTGCGTATGGACTTCGAAAGAAAGAGCATTTGCCGACTATTTTTTCGAAATGGGAAATCGCTAAAATATTAAATGCTACCAATAATCTAAAACACAAGTTGGTGTTGTCTCTATTGTATTCGGCGGGATTGCGGTTAAGTGAAGTAATCCACTTAAAAGTAAAGGATATAGATATTCGAAGAAAGACAGTGTTTGTTCGAGAAGGGAAGGGGGGCAAAGATAGGTTTACCGTTCTTTCTGATAAGTTAATTTCGGATCTGACAATTTTTATGGACGGGAGAAAGGAAACTGATATTTTATTTCCGTCAAATCAAAAGTCTGACTCTGGGAACGAAAAGTCATTATCCGCTCGTACAGTTCAAAAAATTCTTTCCAATGCACTTACAAAATCTGGTATTCGCAAACAGGGAACGCCTCATGATCTAAGGCATTCTTTCGCAACTCATTTGCTTGAAACAGGAACTGATATACATTTTATCCAAAAGCTTTTAGGGCATCAAAATCTTTCGACCACTACAATCTATACAAGACTTGCAAACCCCAAAATCGCAGGAGTCAAAAGTCCACTTTGAAATATTTTCTTTGCGGTAAATTATGATTAGTCGTAGCGATAGCGATTGTAATGGAAATGCTTCTTAGCATTGGAATGGAAAGCGCGGTCGGTGATTCGACCGCTCCCTAACTGAGCCTGCCTGTCAGCTAAGGGTAGTCGAATTGCCGAATCGCCCTGAACAGTATTGATAGGCTATCGGAACGCAAAATGAAACCATCGCATTTTGTATCGGTGATCTCGGTGTCCATCAGTGGTAATCAGTGAAATTTTATTCAGAACGGGGATTTAATTAGCGGGCGAAGGATGAGAAGCTCCTGAAGCCATCAGGCGTGGAGCTGATGCAAAGTTTCCTAATCAGAGGAAAGGGTGGACCCTGTAGGTCGCGATAGCGGGCGAAGGGACTCGAACCCTCTCTAAGAGCTTGGAAGGCTATTGTGCTACCGTTACACCACGCCCGCATTAAGATAATAATGTTATGATTTTAAATATATTTTTCCTGTCAAGGTGATTAAATGGTTTTCTCCAAAGGCTTTTAAAAATATTCCATACATATGAATGAATTGCAATCCTATAGAAATTTTTGGAAAGAATATACCCGCCTTAGTGACATCATAAGTCTCCTCCATTGGGACAGTGAGGTCATGATGCCTGATGATGGCAGGGAAGAGCGCGCAGAGCAGATTTCGCAGTTATCCTCACTCTCTCATAAAATGTTTACTGGCGATGATGCCAAACGTCATATTGAAAATTTACAAAACGTCATCGCGCACAATCCACCCGAAGCCGTTCCACTTAAAAGAGAATTAGAAATTCTGGAGCGTGATCGAAATCGTGCTGTCACACTTCCCATTGAATTAGTAGAGCGATTTTCTAAACTCACAAACTTGGCACATGGGGTTTGGGCAGACGCAAAAAAAAATAAAGACTTCAAATCCTTCGAGCCGACACTCACCGAGATCACAGAGCTTTCAATTGAAATGGCGGAGTGTTATGGATATACAACCGAGCGCTATGATGCACTCTTAGAAGGTTATGAGACAGGCGCAAAGTCTAAAGATTTAGAAGCATTGTTTTTACATCTCAAAAATTCGTTAATTCCAATTGTCAACGAAGGAAAATCCTATTCGTCTCCGTTTAAAAAACCAATTCCAGTTGAATTGCAAAAAGCCTTTAATGATAAACTCCCAGGCTTACTCGGATTACCCGCATCTGCTTCTAGACTGGACATAAGTGTACATCCTTTTTCGACAAGCATTGGCTCTAAGGACAAACGCATAACCACTCGTTACCACATAACCGATCCGCTTTCTTCTATCTTCGGAGTTCTTCATGAGACGGGTCACGCGCTCTATGAATATGGCTTGGGGCAAATGAAAGATTACCCCTCTCCTTTGACTGCTGCTGTATCTCTTGGAGTGCATGAGTCGCAAAGTCGTCTCTGGGAAAATCAAGTCGGAAGATCGCGTGCCTTCTGGGAATACTTTTATCCAATCCTACTAAAAGAATTTAACATCTATCATTATGATTTGCCATTCGATGATTTCTACAATCACCTCAATTCAGTTGTAAAATCTAAAGTCCGAGTCGAAGCAGATCAAGTGACTTATAATCTACATATCATTTTACGTTTTGAAATTGAGCGGGATTTAATTTCTCGCCGGATTAAAGTATCTGAGCTCCCGGAAGTTTGGAATGCAAAGATGAAGGAAAGTTTTGATCTCAAGATTAATGATGATGCAGAGGGAGTCTTGCAAGACGTGCATTGGAGTGGGGGAGCCTTTGGTTATTTTCCAACATATACACTGGGTAATATCTATTCGGCGCAACTCTTTCATCACTTTCTTGCAACACACGAAAGCTTTTGGGACGATGTAATCAAGCGTGGTGATATGACAAGCCTTAATAAATGGCTTGGGAAAAAAGTCTATTCCCATGGTCGAATCCTGGATCCTAAAGAATTAATCAAAGAAGCCACAGGCGAAGCGCCTAAGAGTGATTACCTTGTTAAATATCTAAAATCCAAAGTGAAGGAGCAAGAATAGTATGTCAACTGACGTTACCCATTTTTCAAAATTCCAAGATTTAACTTACTTGGATAATCTTGCCCTCTTTTATGTTTGTAATGAAACCCCGCCGGCTACTCTCGCCCTTGCATTTTTACACGGTGATCCAAAAGTAGTAGGCTCTATGCTTGGAGTCCTCGACGGCAAAAGACGAGAATACGTTCATAGCCTAATGGCATCTCAAAAAGACGTAGACTTGGAAAAAAAAGAAAGCGCAGTATCTGGACTTCTCATTATTGCTGAGGGTTTACTCTCCCGTAACCTCATTGAAAAGCGTGGAAATTTTTACTATGGAACCGAGAATGGTAATAAACCATGACAAGAAAATTCTTTGGGTTAATCTTTCTTATCCTCTTACTTGCACTTCAATGCAAACGAATTCAATCTTTTTTTGAAGAAGAAAAAGTGCCTGCGATTACTAATCCTAAAACTATCAAGCAGGACTTATTTGAATTAAAATACCCGTCCAATTGGGAATACCAGGAAGACAAGGAAAACAAAGTCAATCTCGATTTTAGAAGTTATCTTATCGAAAGCACTGGAAATTCTTATGTTCAACTCTTTGTCTATGGAAAAGAAATCGACAATAAATCCTGCGCCGAAGAATTCAAATCCGAATTCGAAGAAGACTTAATCGAATCCGATAAAATAGAAGTTCGTGATTCGTGGGGAAAGCAAAAAGGTTATGGAGTAAAGCTCACCGGAAAAATTCTTTTTTTAAATCCCGGTAGCATCAATATATTTTGTTTCGCTCAGGCGGACAAAACATTTTCTGTCATTGAATTTTATTACGAATCTGATTTTGAAAAAATAAAGTCCGGTTTATTTTTAATTCAATCTAGTTTTAAACTTTTTTAAAAGTTCTTGCATTCTTATTTTATTATTTAAAGAGTATAAACACAAAGGAGTCTCTCATGAAATATTTAATCTCTCTCATTCTATTTACTTTTCTTTACTGCTCATCGGCAGAAACCACAACAACACCGGTCGAAAAAACAAGTGCAGCAGACGGTGACAAATCTCTTATCGACACAATAAAAGAAAAAGCCGAAACCGAGGAAGGCAAGCAGACCATCGAAACGATTAAACAAAAAGCGCAGGACAAAGAAACACAAGATAAAATAAAAGGTCTATTTAAAAAAGACGAAAAGAAGTAGATTATATATGGCTAATTAGAATTACCCTCTGTCACCTCCATTATGTTGCGACCCAAGGAGCAACGCTTACGCTATTTACTCTTGGCTTTCCAAGATATAATCAACCCTTCTTTCCATTTCTTCAAATGGTAGCGCATTATGTATATTATCCTTTTCAGGATAAGTTTCGTATAAAATACTTTGAATTTCGAAAAATTTCTTTTGTGCTTCCTTTTTCTTTTTTATTTTCTCTAGATTTAAACCTGCAGCCGAGATTTTATCAATTAGCGCTAAATAGCGGTTAAACTCGTTTAGAAGTTCATTCACGCTCGAAGCTTGTAAGTATTCCTCTAGAGTAAAATTATTTTCTGTCGTAATACATTCATAACATCTATGCTCTGCCGGTGAAAACCGCATAAAAAGACTTGTATCCGTATCATATTTGAGCGGATACATACGACATACCAGTGGGCGCGATTCATAGATTTCACATAGATACTTTTCATTAGCCCCGTTTGTTTCTCTAAATAAAAAAGGGCACGTAGAATTTGATCTTGAATTTAATATAGGCTCCATCCAATAGTTAGAAGGATTGATTCGGTAGGTTAAGAGCTTTTTCTCAAATAATTCTTTCGCCGATAAATTTAAGACTCTAGCAATTCTAAAAATATCAAAGCTGGAAAGTAATACTAGATTATGGATACAGCATTTGCCCGTAGCCCTGCATAAAAAAGGAACCAAATCGGTAGGTTGAAGAATCATTTTACTTGAATAGTTTAAAGGAAATAATTTCATCCTGGGTTTCGAGAAATGCGGTATCTCTTTCGCCTGACGGTCTCATTCTTGCTGGCATTGTAATACTTCTGTGACCGAGAACATTTCCATTATTTGCAATAAACAAAACTTGGTTTTCGAGGCTAACAGCAAAGTAGCTCCCACTACTATAGGCAATCTGGTAAATGTCTTCTCGTTTTGTCTTTTGCTTTTTAAATATAGGTTTTCCTTTTTTGTCGATGATTGAAATCTGATCGGGGAGGTTTACAGCAATATTCCCCTCATCGTCTAAAGCCATATATATTTTATGCGGATAGATATTTTCCAATGTGAAACTAGAAAGAATATCTCCTTTTTCACTTAGTATTGCTACAAAATCTTTTGTATTTCTAAGAAAGTGAATAGCGGTTAACTTTCCATTTGGCGATACGGCTCCACTTTTACAAAATAAAAAATCTTTTGAATTTGGTTCATCTTTTTTTTGAAAAACAATCTTTCCTGTTCCGTCTAGAAGCGCAATTTCTCCACCGGAAAATACTAATAAAGCGCCGTTTGCCATCACGGGAAAAGCTATATCCGATAAAAACCTTCCGTCAATTTGCTTTATGCCAGTAGGATTACCATTTAGATCAGAAATTAAAACCTGGTTTCCATCTCCAGAAACAAATAGAAGCAACTCTCCATTATGCGATACACGCGGATAACTCTTGTAAGGCTTTTCCCATAATATCTCTCCATCATTGGAATAATATAGAACAGTATTGCCTACTTTTTTATATAGAAAATGTCCTTTTCCCATTAAAGGCATTTCACTAAATGAATTTTCTTCAATCGCAAATTTTCCAGCCCTAAAAAAGTAAACCCCGTTTTTGGTTTTGTATCCATTGAGTCTTTCTAGTGGATTTAATTTAAATCGTGCATCAGTCGACATCCCGATTTCTTCTTTTTTACTCCATGCCCAATTTTCTTGCACATGCGAAACATGAGTGTACGGGCTTCCTAAATTTAAAAATATAATTGTGCTAAAGCTCAAAATGAAAATAAGATAATAAACTATTTTCATAGGAGTTCTACAAATTATCCTGCATTAGTTTTTGGTATAGATGAAACAAAGCTATATTAGCCGCATAGTCACGAAAAATATCTCTATTAAGTGGAAGCTCGTATTTAAAAACTTTTGGTTCTTCATGGTTGGCTTTGACTCCTATGTATACTAGTCCTACTTTTTTGTCCTTGGTTGCCCCCGTCGGTCCTGCAATTCCCGTCACTGAGATCGCATAATTCGTATTAAACCTATGCTGAACTCCACTCGCCATTTCGGCTGCCGTTTCAGGACTCACGGCTCCTACTGAATCAAGAGTAGTCTTCTTGACCCCTAGAATATTTTGTTTAATCTCATTGTGATAAGCAACGACAGAACCCAAGTAATAAGCGGATGAGCCTGACAAATCCGTAAGAGTTTTTCCAACAAGTCCACCGGTGCAACTTTCTGCGGTTGATACAGTTCTCTTAGAGCTTGTTAGCATAGAATGAATATCTAAAAAGATATCGTCGCCGATTTTTTCTTTATATTCTGAATCAATGTCTCCAATGATTTTATTTAAATTTTCCCCGGACGTGGATTTAAAAGTTACTTTTATATGTCCGGATTTTGCGGTTACTCCCCATTCTACCCCTTCATTAATAATATCCATATGTTTCTTGATGAATGTTGCTTGGAAGATACTCTCAGTTATTCCCCAGATAGAGCGTGAGCGACTTTGTAAATTTTCTTTGTTATAATCTTTTTTCATCAGCGGCAGAAAGAAATCAGAAAACATTTTCTTCATTTCCTTCGGAACACCAGGCATAGCAGCAAGGCGGGTCGTTTCATTTAAGTCTATATAAAATCCGGGAGCCAAACCAATATCATTTTCTAAAACTCTCGAACCAGTTGGAATAGTTGTTTGCCTTTTAGATACAGGAAGTAAATCTTGATAAACCTTACCTCTCTGTTCAGCTAGAAAAGTTAATTTTTCCAGCGCCTTATCG
>JANYCR010000323.1 GCA_025360185.1 Leptospiraceae bacterium
TGTCGTCGGAATGGAAAGCGTTCAGGTGTATTGTTCCCCCGAAGCTGATTTGAAAATGAGAGAATTTTGCGTCAAATTTGAAAAGCGACTTGCCGAAAAAAGGGCTAAAAGTAAAGAGAGGAAGAAAACGCAATCTGAAGTCGCCGTACCCAAAATTGAATTTGATGAGGGCGTCATTACAGAATTATTAGAGCTAGCTCCTATACAGGACGAAGAGATATGAAAGTTTGTGTCCTTGCTGATACTCATGCCGGAGTTAGAAATAACTCTTCTTTTTTCATGGAAGAGCAGATTAAATTTTTTGAAGAACAGTTCTTTCCATTTTGCGAGAAATATAAGATCGAACATATGATCCATTTGGGGGACATTTTTGATCAAAGAAAACAAACAAATAATTTTGTTATCGACGAATGGAATCGAAGAGTCTTCTCACGATGGAATGATACTTTTAAGGAATCTCATTTCTTAATTGGAAATCATGATACTTCTTTTAAAAATACGAATAAAATCAATACTCCACAAAGCTTTCTGTCACATCACAAAAATTTTAAATTTTATGTCGATCCCCAAGAATTAGACCTTTATGGCGTAAAAACTTTAATATTGCCTTGGATTTGTGAAGACAATGCAATCGAATCGCAGAGACTTATAGAAAATTCTTTTGCCGATTTAGTTCTCGCCCATTTAGAAGTCATTGGCTGTCCAATGTTCAAAGGCATCGAAAACAAGGATCATGGCTTCCAGCAATTCATGTTCAAAAGGTTCAAGAAAGTTCTTTCGGGCCATTATCATATCAAGAGCAATCATGGTAACTTAGATTACTTAGGGGCAGCTATCTCTACCACTGTCGCTGAAATGACAGATATTAAAGGATTTCATCTCCTTGATATGGATACATTGAAATTAGCATTTATAGAAAATCCCAATAACCCTTATCTAAATATTGAATATTCGGACACGCCATTGTCAGAAGTCCCAAATGCGGCTAATAAGATTGTAAGAATTACAGTCAATCAAAAATCGAGCGAATCTGGATTTTTAGAGTTTTTAGAAAAGATAGAAGAACAAAATCCTGCTGAAGTGAATGTCCAAGAGCAGATCACTATTGCAACCTTAGACGGCGAAGTATCAGCAGATTTAGATTTATTTTCTTTGATGGATTTATATGTCGATAGCCTTAATTTTGAGAGCCCTAAACCTGATTTGAAAAATCTATTAAGAGAATTATATCAAGAAGCTTTAAGTTCACATAATATTTCAGAATAATGATTATTTTTAACAAAATCACATATAAGAATATTTTATCTGTCGGAATGGCTCCAGTTGTCATTGACTTATCCGTATGTAGACTGACTGCTTTACATGGAAAATCTGGCTCAGGCAAAAGCCTTTTGTTGGATGCTCTAAGTTTTAATTTGTTCGGACGGGCCTTCCGGGATATCCCCAAAACCGAGCTGATTAACACAATCAATGGTAAAGGACTTCTTACAGAGGTCGAGTTTACAATTGGAAAAGATGAATATAAAGTAACTCGCGGAATTAAACCTGCAATTTTTGAGATTGCAGTCAATGGGACAAATTTAAACCAAGATTCGCATAGTAAAGATCAACAAAAGTTCTTGGAAGATCAGATTCTCAAAATGAACTATCGGATTTTTACTAGTGTCGTCGTCCTTGGGGCATCTAATTACACCCCATTTATGCGCCTCAAACCATCTGACCGAAAGAAAATGGTGGAGAATATTTTGGGGATAGACGTATTCTCGACAATGAATGTGATTGTCAAAAAGAAAATCACTGATACGTCAATGGCCTTAAAATCATATATCGACAAAAGGGAATCTTTAGGCCAACAAATTCAATATTTAACCCAACAGCAAAAAAGCTTTGAGGAGAAGAAAGAGCTAGAAATTCAGGCTCTTACTAAAACATTAGTCGAAGCGGCAAATAAGAAAAAAGCTATTACTGCTACCATCTCTGAAAAAGAGAAAGACATTGCAGATCAAATCGCAGCATTTGACCCTAAAGTTGATGTCCCTGAATTTACCGAAACTTTTGTAGAAACG
>JANYCR010000350.1 GCA_025360185.1 Leptospiraceae bacterium
AATTTCTCAAGTTTCGCATTCTGAATAGCATCAAACGCCTGCTGGGCATTGTTGACTCCCATATTCGTCATTCGCTCATTCGCAAAATTCGTATTGATTCGAAAACTTCCATCACTAGATGATGTAAACAAATTCGTATTATCCACATCTCCGGTAAAAGTAGAGCCTTCTCTATTGAAATTTAATCCAACACTTCCAATGTTATGGTTATTCCCATCTCTTCCGGTAGTGTTTAAACTGTAAGTAATTCCTGCTGAATACTTGGTCTTCGAATTCCATCCCACATTTGCACCAAGACTCGACAATAATCCACCAAAAGCATCTTTCTTTGTCTTTTCTCCCAGAAATGCATTGTCTGTTATGTTAGCCCCATAAGTTCCATTCGAAGTATCATAATTCACAGACCCATACCTCGTTCCTACACTTATCTGTGCTCCACCTCTTTGTGATGCATTGATAGACACATTACCGTTATTACCCCCAAGGGCTACTCCTTTTCATAATACTCTGGGCGAATCGGTGTTATTCTTTCTCATTTCCTAACTATCTACTATCCAACTATCAACTATTTACTATTACACACCGACCGCGCTCGCGGCTACGGTCAATAATTTGCTCTTCACCATTTAGCAAGAAACCTTTCGAATAATGCAAATTATTGACCACGCCTTGATCGCTTTCGCTTGGAGAAGTTATGCTTTGTTATTCTCAAGAAAACCTCCGATTGAGTTTTGGCGAGCGACAATCCATTCTACTGTTTAACCTTACTATATATATACTCTATAAAGTCACCGTCTTGAGCACCAAATGCATCCATCTGATCAACTGCAGTGTAGAATACTTCCTCAAATTCAGGATCAAGTTTTTTCCAGTCATTATAACTTCCTTTATTCACAGTATTTAATCTATCCTCTAAAGTAGGTAGGTCAAGGCAGTGATATAAAAATTTGAACCAAAAATCAACTTTATCTTTTTTAGTCATTCCTTTAAAATTTGGTAAATCCATTCTTATAGCTCCTGTAAAATTATACTTCGCTCACCATTTGGCAAAGGTTCATTTTCTATAACTTTATGTGATGTTTGGCTTTTGAACAATATTTCATTCTTTGTTCCAAGTTTCATTTTTCCGTAACTCAAATCATATATAATTTTTCCATTGCTATTTTTTTTCGGAATAATTTGTATTTTAACATTATTCTTTGCATCTCCGGAAAATGAGTCACTTACATTGTTAGCCGCTGAGATGAATTCTTTATATTTAACTATTTTACCTTTTTCGTGGTCTTTTAGAAAATTAGGGAGTTCACTTTCAGAGATAGAAATACCACGATATAAGGTTTTATTTGCTTGGACAGACGGGATTTTGTCCAATGCGCTATTGAGAAGAGCTTCAACTTTATAAGTTTTAGACATATTTTGACCAAGTCTCAAGCTTTCGTTAAAGTCTTTATAATTAAAAATTGTGGTATGAGTAAAAACAGACATTGCTTCATCTTTTGTTAATCCCTTATATTTTCCTGATGCAATAACATCATCAATTTGTTTTTCGAAAGGAATTTCAAACTTATTAGATATATGAGTTATATATTGGTCTAAGGTCAGCTGGTTTTTGCCAAAACTCCATTCTTTGTATGCTTCATTAATTGCCGAGTCAGGTATTTTTTTTAGCCCTTTCCCATAATTCTCAATTCCCTCCCCAACACCATTGACGAGAGCTTTACCCGTTTGTTTAAATTCATTTGTTACAACCTGCGCACCTTTCACAACTGATTCGGTAAGAGTTTTGACTGCCTTACCCCCTACATAAGTTAATGCCCCTTCAAGCATGAGACTATAAAATGCCTTACCAGCTTTACGAGGCTCATCCATATTACCCGCTTCTCTCACTTGGTTTAAGGTTCCTGTTATGGCATCTACAGCAACGGTGCCTGCAATACGAATTATATTCGCAGGAATTGCAAGAGGATGACCTTCTCCTCCGTCAGTTGGTGATTGTGTAAGTTCGCCTACAACTTTTTGTCCAACTTTTTTCCCACAATTAGGTGTGCATTGAGCAATGGCTTTATCTACGTCTTCTTTGACTTTTTTTATTTTATCAGGAGTTTCTAAAACTGATTCAACAACATCTCCTCCACCTTTTGTATGCTGAATCGGTGTTGATTCATCTAAAGCACGAGCAACTCTATGAATAGCTTCTTGCACTAGCACGGGCATGCACTCCGTATTATGCACCAACACCCCATCCACCCCAACGAAATAAGTATGATTATCCTCTACTTCGAAGTTATAAACCGTAACCTGACCAGCCTCGTACGAAATATCTTCTACAGTGATAATATCACCATTAGCCGCAAGAAGTCTATCTCCAGGTTTTAAGTCTTTCGTTTCAGTCCATTTGCCGGCAAACGAAGAGTTTCCCTCGCCTCTTAGGAGAGGGCTTATTGTGGAGGATGAACCAACCCCAGAAAGATTGGGTGAGGTAGACAAGACCCAAAACGGATGATTCCAAGTAGGTTGAATGATTTCCCCATTCGATAATTCAAGATTGTAAATCCCCTCCGCTACTCTTTCGAATGTATTCAATACTTTCTTGTAACCCATCTTACCAGTCTTCTCATTCCAAGACCTG
>JANYCR010000463.1 GCA_025360185.1 Leptospiraceae bacterium
TGAGAAACAAAACAAGGACCTACTTCTATTACAGTCACAGGAATCATATTCCCATTCTCCGCATAAATATGCGACATGCCTAATTTTTTACCAATTAAACCCTTAGTCATAATTATTCCTTAAGACTTAATATCTACCGATACACCTGCAGGGAGTTGAAGTTTCATTAACGCTTCCACTGTATCTTCATTTGTGTTTAAGATATCGATAAGTCTTTTATGTGTTCTCATTTCGAATTGCTCACGTGACTTTTTGTTCACGTGAGGCGATCTTAGTACTGTAAACTTCTCAATTTTAGTTGGGAGCGGGATCGGACCCGAAACAGTTGCGCCTGTTCTTTTAGCAGTAGCAACGATTTCATAAGTTGATTGATCCACTAACTTGTGATCAAACGCTCTTAGTTTAACTCTAATTCTTTGTCCAGTCATACTTTTACTCAATTATATCAGCCACAACGCCTGAGCCGATAGTCTTCCCACCTTCGCGAATAGCAAAGTTTAATCCTTTGTCCATTGCAATCGGGTGAATCAATTCGATTGTCACCGATACGTTATCCCCAGGCATAACCATTTCCATTCCAGCAGGTAGTGCACATACGCCAGTAATGTCAGTGGTTCTAAAATAGAACTGTGGACGATAGTTGTTGAAGAAAGGTTTATGACGACCACCTTCATCTTTAGTTAAAACGTAAACTTCAGCAGTAAACTTTTTATGCGGAGTAATGGTTCCTGGCTTCGCAAGAACTTGTCCTCTCTCGATGTCTTCTTTTTTAGTTCCACGAAGAAGCGCACCGATGTTGTCACCAGCTTCAGCTTGATCGAGTAACTTACGGAACATTTCGATACCAGTTACAACAGTTTTAGCTGTATCTCTAATACCAACGATTTCAACTTCTTCGTTGATTTTTAGAATTCCAGTTTCAACTCTACCAGTAGCAACAGTTCCACGACCAGTAATAGAGAATACGTCTTCTACCGGCATTAAGAATGGCTTGTCAGTAATACGTTTTGGATTTGGAACATAGGAGTCAAGAGCTGCCATCAATTTAAGAACAGACTTCATTCCGAGTTCAGAATCTTCGCCTTCAAGAGCTTTTAGAGCAGACCCGTGGATAATTGGGATTTCGCCTTGTCCCTCTTTAGGAAAGCTGTATTTCTTCAAAAGGTCACGAATTTCTTCTTCAACCATTTCGATCATTTCAGCTCTTTCATCGTCTTTTAACTGATCAGCTTTGTTAAGGTATACAATGATATAAGGAACACCTACTTGACGTGCTAATAAGATATGTTCTTTTGTTTGTGGCATTGCTCCATCAGTTGCGGATACTACAAGTATAGCCGCATCCATTTGAGCAGCACCAGTAATCATGTTCTTAACATAATCCGCGTGACCTGGACAATCAACGTGCGCATAATGACGATTAGCTGTCTCATATTCCTGATGAGAAGTAGCGATTGTAATCCCTCTTTCTCTTTCTTCAGGTGCATTGTCAATTTCATCGTACTTAATAGCTTTATTTTTTCCACCAACTGATTTAGCAAGCGTAGATGTGATTGCTGCAGTTAGAGTTGTTTTACCATGGTCAACGTGACCTATCGTTCCAACGTTTAAGTGTGGTTTACTTCTATCAAATTTTTCCTTAGCCATCTCTAAATAACTCCTAAAATATTTCTCAAAAATTTATTACATCAAAATTCAAAATGTGACAACGAGGTGAATATAGTTTTTTGAGACAAAAAACCTTTTCCTTTTGTCATATTTCTTAAAGCACTTGTAAAGCCAAGCATGTTTTCTGCAGCAGCTTCACAAATCAGTAAAGATTTATTGCCATGAACAATATCCGTCTTTACTATTTTAGCATTTCTCTTACCGAGAACCGCTAAAACAGAACCATAAAATGGTTCAGGAATAACAATTTCAAACTGACACAATGGTCCGATTTCGATTGTATTTCCAGGTATGTAAGACTTAATACCACTAATGATGGCCACCTTAAGCAGGTTGGACGTAAAGTCGCCAGTAATGTCAGATCTCTCATATGAGAGGACTCGGAGATTTACTCCAAGAACTGGATTACCGCTACTTCCATTAGATAATACTTCGTAAAACGCCGATTCTACAGAGGACTTACAATCCTCCTCAAGTTCACATTCCCAAAGGACAGAACTTGAAAAATCAGGACTTTTCTCAAGGGAACTAATTAGAGTCCCACTCTTCAACTTTTGATTAAAAGCAGAGTGTTCGAAAATTACCGTTATAGCCATGTTTTTAAATTTTTCGTATCTGGCAACCCTTAAATTGCCGAAAGTAAAAATTTCTGAAACAAATTCTTTCAACCTTTCGATGGCAACTTCCAAATGAAGCTCCCCTGCCCCGAGTAATTCAAACTGTCCCGTTTCCGATTTCTCTCGAAAAGCTAAACCAAAATCTTCCCAGACTAATTTTTCAAGACCAGTCCGGAGAATTTCTTTTCCCTCAGAAGTATTTGGCTCTAGCATAAGCACATACTCATTATTATGCACGATTGGGTTTATAGGTTTATCTTGCTCTTTTGCATAAAGTGATCCCGTGCCTAAAGAAGAATGCTCCGAAACAGTGGCGGCAAATATCGAATAGTCGTCCACAATATCTAGCTTTAATATTTCATTTGGAGTCAATTCATACATAGCTCCAATTTTAAATTTTTTATCTAGGGAGTAAAAGTAATCTCCAGCACGAACAGGTTCATAGGACTTGATAAAATAAACTTTACCTAGATCGGGATGCAGTGTTCTCTTAAACAAAACTCCTTTAACAGAAGATTCTTCTGAATGACGACGATGAAAATCTTGTAAGCAAATAAAATCTAAAAGCTCTTTCACGCTTGTTCCATGCAAAGCACTACCTGCAAATAAAGGGGTAAGTTGGGAGGACTGTAAACCTTGATTTAAGCCTTCTAAAATGATTTTCTTGGATGGCTTCTTAAAATAGGAATCAATCAGCTTATCATTCCACTCGATAAATGGAAGCTCGATATCTTCTTCGATTTCTTTTTTTTGTAGAATGTATTCGATCTGATTTTTGTATTCATCCCGAATTAAAAAAACGGGATGCAATTTTCTAGAAAGAGTTGTTTTTAATTCTTCTAAGAAAACTTTCAAGTCTTCTGCTTTGTCTATCTTATTAATAAATACAATGAGAGGAATTTTTTGATGGGTAATTTCATCGAGCAACATCTCTGTCTGCGAGCGGATACCCGTTGTTATATCTAAGAGTAAAACAGCGATGTCTACTGCGAGGAGTGAATTTTGCACCTGAGCATAAAAATCTAGATGACCAGGAGTATCTATCAAATTTAAAAAATACTTTTTACCTTTAAATTTATACCTAACTTGAATCGTGCTTGCCACAATCGAAATACCGCGCTGTATTTCTTCCGGCAGTCTATCACTCTCAGTCGTTCCCTCTGTCACTGACCCGGGACTATAAATCTCACCTGATTCAAATAAAATTCTCTCTGTAAGCGTAGTCTTTCCCGAATCCACATGGGCAAAGATTCCTATATTTCGAATGTTTCGTTTCATTACCAATCAAGTCCAATGTCAATTTTATGGAAATGGAAAAGAATACCACTTATTAACACGGTTCAATACGATTCCTATATGCTTGCGTTTACTCATCTACGGTCTAGCTACACTTATTTCATCGGTCGTTGTGCGGTGTAAATTGGGGTGGCTACCCCTTGTTAGACCGTAGCTATAAGCGCTCCTGCACCGGTGATGAGCTTCCGCACTTTTCTCAAGTGTATAAAACTCTTTTGGAAATAACTCTGCCCTATTATAGTTAATCAGCAACTCATATAAAATTTCTCGTGTAGAAAGATTCTTTGCATACAGGATTATTTCATTTTCCGTTATATATTCTTCCCTATCTAATTTATCATAAAGCGGTTTAATTTGGATAAATCGATCTTTGTATATCATTTCAATGTTGAATTATAATATTAAAATTCATACACCCAGTATCTTAATTCTATCTGCTGAAAGTTTTTCGAAATGACCGTGATTTAAAGTGATTAATTTTTTAGCACCAGATTTTATAGCGGCTTCAATATGCAGAGCATCATATAAAATTCCACCAGAAAGATGAAGTTCAGTTACACCACTTATTGCATTTTTATAGTCTTTGGGGGTAAGTGGAATTATCCCAAACTTAGGGTAAATGTTTTTTTGTAAAATTTTTTCAACTTCGATAGGGGAAAGTTTTGGCTTTATCGGAAGAACGGATAATACTGCATATAGCTCGGCGATGCAATGAGTAGAGATAAAACCTTTTTCTTTTCCATGAAATACTTTTTCAAAATAAGGATAAGTTCTATTATGCGCGGGATGTGATTTAACCATTGCCGAAACAAGAACTGATGTATCAAAAAAAGTTTTTTCCATATTTAAGCAGAAATGATTTCTTTTGCTCTATCCGACCTTGTCTTTTGAAGAATTTTGTGAATGTCTGTGTCACCAACCCACTCAGACTGAACTAAATACATTCCCTTTTCTTCTTTAATATGCTCTAATCTTGCGACCCGCAAAATTATATCCATTCCATGAACCAATAACTCAAACTCTGTTCCAGGAGAAAGATTCAGATTTTCTCTCACTTGAAAAGGAATTACGACTCTGCCTGTTCTATCTAGCACTGCATCCATATTAGCAATGTAAAATGGCAATTCTCATTTGTCAATGGGAAAAAGTAGAAATATAGAACGAGGAATCGAATAGTAGTTCAATCGATGAGTTAAACTTACTTAACCTTGTTTCCCCATGTGATTAACTTTGATTTTAAATCAAAAGGATTTACAGGCTTACTAATATAATCATCCATCCCTACCTCCAGATACTTCTCTCTATCGCCAACCATTGCGTTAGCCGTAAGGGCAATTATGATTGGTTGTTTTCTATCTTGAAATTTACTTCGAATCAGTTTAGTTGCCTCAATCCCATCAAGTTCTGGCATTTGAATATCCATGAGAATTATATCATAAGGATTTACTTTAAAAAAATTAATCGCTTCAACTCCATTGTTTGCGGTATCATTTATATTAAATCCCATTTTTTGAAGTAGTCGAATGATAACTTTTTGATTCATTATATTATCCTCTACTAATAGAATAGAAAGTTTTTCACCGGGTCCATTTAATTTTAAATCTGATGTTTGTTGCAGATTAGAAACTGATTCAAAGTTATCATGGGATAGAACTTTTAATCGTAAAGTAAATATACTTCCAACGCCTAATTCAGATTTGACGCTAATATCTCCACCTAATAGATTTGCAAGATTTTTAGAGATAGCAAGTCCGAGTCCTGTCCCACCATATTTTCTTGTAATTGAATTATCAGCTTGTATAAATGGTTGAAATATTTTTGTTAACTTCGATTCTTCTATACCGATTCCAGTGTCTTTTATAGAAAAATCTATTATGAGATGCTGATTTATTTTTTCGATTAATATAACTGAAAACTCAATTGATCCTAAAAAGGTAAATTTAACTGCATTATTTAATAGGTTAATCAATATTTGTCGAAGCCTCGCCATATCAGTAATAATGTATTTTGAGATGGCTGGATCAAAATTAAAAATAAAATTTATTTTTTTTTCTATAATACGATTTTTAATTATATTGATTGAATCTTCTACCAACTGCTTTAATTCAAACGAAATATTTTCGATATCTATTTTTCCAGATTCAATTTTTGAAATATCTAATATATCATTTAATATAACTAATAGAGATTCAGAACTAACTCCAATATTGTGTAAGTATTCTTTTTGTTCTTCCGTAAGATTGGTTCCTTCCAGTAAAGACTTCATACCCATGATTCCATTCATAGGTGTTCTAATTTCATGGCTTATATTAGCAATAAAATTAGATTTAACAGTATTCGCTTCTTCAGCTTTTTTCTTAGATTCATCTAATTGCTTTATGAACTTTGTATTTTCGATAGAGATTGCAATTTGGGTTGATAATAAATTTAAAATATTAATTCGATCTTTTGTAAATACGTTAGTTGCTAATGTATTTTCTAAGTAAACAAGTCCCCGAATTCTATTCTGATTAAAAATGGGATAACAAAGAATAGACTTAGATTTATTTTTTTGAATATACGGATCAGATAAAAAATGACCTTCTGCATTTGCATTTTCTAATAAGACTAGTTGCTTCATCCTGTAGGCACTGTTAACTACAAAATTTGGTAATTCGATCGACTCAGATTTACTAAATTTGTATTCATTATTTATAATAGAACATTCTAGCTCAAGAATAAATTTGTTTGCATTTCGCTCATTATCAATACTTAGAATTACTCCTCTATCAGCACCGGAGTTTTCTATGAGAATTTTGATTACAATCTTTAAAAGATTATCGAAGTCTATCTCACTTGAAATGGCTTGCGTGGCACTTATGATTGTTTGTAAATCTATTTGGTCGGTTATGTCTGTCGAATTATTTAATAATAGACCAGGTTGTTTAAAAAACGCTGATCCCGGACTTAAAAATTCCTGACGTTTTAACATTAAAAAATATTTTTCCTTTAAAAGAGAATTCTTTTTCTTTGCTCCCCAGGCTTCGTAAAAGTTAAATGCTTCTATAAAATAAGGTGATGCCAATTTAAAATGATTAGCGTCTAATAGCATTATACCAGCTAGCTCATTTGCAATAGCTGCATATTGTATGAAACCGTTATCCTTTGCATTTCCCAATGATAAATCATAATAAATTAAAGCATTCCATAAATCTCCATTGATTCGAAATTTTTCAGCTTCCACCAAATATACCTTATGTAAATAATTTTCAGGACAATACTTTGCCCAATTTTTTAATTGCGCCAAATTAGCATTTAACGCTTTTAAGATATTTTCTTTTTCTGTTCCAGATAAAAAGTTATAATTCTTAGTAAATATTAAAGATTGAATAAATTTATGTTCAGCTACGTAAGGAGTCCCACTAATATAAGGAAGGAGTTTTTCTACTTCTTCTGTTTCTTGAAAGCATAATTCATATAAGCCCAAACAGAAATTTGAAAATTGCTTTATTACTTTATAAATTGCAAAAGGCCAATTTGCATTTTTTTGAGAAAAGGACTCAACAAAGATATTTTCCAGCGCCCTTTGCTCCACTGAATTATCCCCTCCCTGTACTAAAAATTGAGTGATAAACTCTACTGCTTTTAAAATATCTAACGCGATAGAATGATTAAAAGTTTTAGCTAAGATAAATTTCTCGGGTAACAAATCCCTAAGCTTTAAAAGAGATTCTCCTCGTAAAAATAAAATTACAGGATCATTTGCTAGACAATAGCCTCCATGCTCAAATTCTCCGGAATCTAAAGCCGCTTTAATTCCAGTCTGATTAATCTTTTCCGAAAGCTTAAGCGAATTCACAAAAGGATTTCCATAATTAGCTAATATGTTAGCTGCTTTTGTCTTGGATGAGAGATTATTGTATTTTATACTAATATCATAAGCTAATAAAATGCATTGATAAGCAGCATGATGGTCACCAAACATTACTCCAATCATGATACCGAAAGCAGCATATCCGTAAGAGTCTTTCATATTACCGTATTCTAGATAAATATTTACTAATTTAGCATTGATGTATGGAAATAGGCTGGGAACATACTGATAAGTAGTTGCAGCAGAACTAATTAATGTAGTATTAATCAGTTCCTGCGTTGGGTTTTCGTTCAAGGGGAGATGAATTAAATCAGAATAAGATCTATTTCCTAATTTCTGCTTTATCTTATCTACTTCTTCCAAAAATAATTGATTACTATCTTTTCCTTCAATTTCAATTCCGAACATAGATAAAGATTTAATCATAATTTCGTAAGATGCTTTGAAATTTCCCTGAACTGAGTATATGACCAATAACAAATTAAAAAAATTCCCTTTATCAATATCATCTCTACATTTTGGAATTGTATTTAATATAGTTTGAATCGACAAATCTAAATTACCCGTTAGATAAATTGCTTCCGAATATTCAAAATACAACGTGTAGGAAAATGAATACTTTTCAGTCCAATATTTTTCTGAAAACAATGATATCGCAATATTCAAAAATTCAAGAGATGCATTGTAAGCTGTAGAAGATTTTGCTTTACGAGAAGCCCTGAGATTTAACTCTAATAAAATATTTTTTTCAGATTCATCAGTAATAAGCTTATAGCCAGAATTAAAATACCCAGTAATCTCAAATAGTTTTTCATCATTTTTAGAAATTAATTCTGAATTAAAAAGGAGGTTACCAATTGTATACCGAATTCGATTTCTTTCCTGCACTTCGATTTTTTCAAAACAGGTTTGTTGGACTTTATCATGTTGAAATTGAAAGCTAATTCCCGGGCTACTGCTATTACTCTCCTCGTTTGAATTAAATAATATTTGATAATGATTTTCAATTATCTTAATTAACTCTTCATCAACGGCAATTTTAAGAGCAGCTAGTATATTAATTTTTTTTTGTTTACTGATGATGGATAACGTCCCTAAGTCAAAAATATTTCCTACACAGGAAGCAAGTTTTAAAAGGTATTGAGTATCAATAGGCAATGTCTCAACTTTCTTAATTAAGAGTTCTATTACGTTGTCAGATATTTGAAGTTTGCGAATATCTTCTATTTTCCACTGCCAAGTTTTCTTATTTTCATCATAGCGGATGATTTTATTGGCATGCAATAATTTGAGAAGTTCTATTAGAAAAAATGGATTTCCATAAGTCTTTTGATATAAAATCATTGCTAAAGAACTAACATTCCTAGAAGTAAGATGCAATGTATCGGATAATAACATTATAACGCTTTCAATTTTTAAAGGTTGCAATTGAATATTTTCTACTTTAATGCCATTTTCTTCTAAATTCAATAGCATTTGCGAAAAAGGATGAGAGGAGTTTACTTCATTTACTCTATACGCTAACATTATATATAAATAATTTGCGTTAGAATCTTTTAATAGATTGCTTAATAAATTTAAAGAAGCGCTATCTGCCCATTGCATATCATCAATAAAAATTGCTACCGGGTGTTCCTTGGCAGTAAACACATTTACGAATTTTTTAAATACAATCAAAAATCTATTCGTATTTTCTTGTCCTGTAAGTTCTTGATAGTCTGGTTGTTTTCCAATTATATATTCCAATTCTGGAATGATATCTGTAATAATTTTTGCATTGGTATCAAGGGCGGCAAGAATTTTACTCTTCCAGATTTCGATACTTTCATTACTCTCACCTAATAAGCTTTGTATTATCCTTGTGAATATTTGTATAATTGCACTAAATGGAATATTATTAAACTGTTCAAACTTTCCGCTCATAAAATATCCATGAGAAGTAGTAATTGGTTTATAAATTTCTTTTATCAAAGATGATTTGCCTACTCCCGAATAGCCGCTGATTAAAGAAATTTTTGATTTACCGGTAGACTCTACAGTTTTAAATTGAGAGAATAATTCTGAAATTTCTTTCTCTCTTCCATATAATTTTTCTGGAATTTGGAAAATAGAAGTCGAATCCTCTTTGCCTAATTTAAAAGATTTAGCTCGAAGAAAGGTTTCTCCTTTCGTCTCTAAAATATTTTTACAATACAGTAAATCCTGGGTGATACCAAAACAACTTTGATATCTTTCTTCTGGATTTTTTTCTAATAATTTCATTATGATCTTAGAAAGAATCCTTGGTACATTCGATACTTCAGAAGGTGGAGTGGGAATTTTCGCAAGATGTGAATGAATCATTTCGATTGGACTTCCATTTGTGAATGGTAATTTAGAAGTAATTAATTTATATAAGGTAACACCTAAAGAATAAAAGTCAGTTCTATAGTCAACGGTTCGATTCATACGACCTGATTTTTCGGGAGATAGATAGGGAATATTTTTACTATTTAAAGTTTTTCTGTAAACGATAGATTCCTGTTTCTTTAAAGTACTCGCACTTCCAAAGTCAATGATTCGTAACTCTCCACTTTGAAAATTATAAAGAATATTTTCGGGTCTGATATCATGGTGAATAATATTTTTATGATGGATTTCAGAAAGTCCGGAAAGAATCTTTAATGCGATATCAAGAAATACCGAATAATCGATATTATCTTCCCGGAAGAAAGTATCGAGAGACTTTGCATTAATATCTTCTAATATTAGAAAAACCTTATTCTCAAATACTTCTAAACTAATTGGTTTTATGATATTTGGGTTTTTAAAAATTTTTAAAATTTCAAATTCATACTTCAGTTGATTGTTTTCTTTATTTGTATTAGAGCTAAAAGAGGAAGTTTTTATGATCACAACATTGCTTTTTGCAAGAGCTTTAAATACTACATGTTCTTCTGCATCGTAAATTTTTTCAAGAATCTGATAGCCCGGCAATTGAATCATACTTTATTCCTAAATAGCATTTACCAATGAATATTTTTTTTCGATTATTATAGAGATACCAATGAAATGATTGAAATAACAGATGTCACTGAAAAAAATTTATGTAACTAAAGTGAAATGAAGTATTTTCATCACCTAGAATCTTTAATTGAGTAGGACAGATTGTAAAACCATTGAATTCATAATGGATTAATGCTCAATCTGTAAAATGATTTCCCTGCATCGTATCTTGTTTGGCTCCGTTTGTGTAACTGAAAAACCAAGCTAACTTTCCCGTTTTAGCATTGATACTATAAAGTTTCCCACCTTCTACAGGGTGATCAGCGCATACTAAGACTTGTTCTCCATTTATGATTGGAGAAAGGGTTGGCGCCTCCATTTCCAAATTGGTTTACTTGGTTCTTGCATTGAAAAATAAACAGTTCCTGATTGATTACTTGTATCTATACTAATATCAGCAATTCTATTTCCACTAACGGCAGGATTGAAATATACTCTTACTTTAAAATCATAGGCAAGGCTTTTTCCTGCGGCAGGACTGTAGGTAAAATAATAATAGCCCCGCTTATCTAAATGGTATATCAACTTCCTCTTATAAACATACTTCAAATCCAGATAATCTTTGCAATCCCGACGAAATGGAATTTGGCATAGGTAATGCTTTACGCAATCAAAACGATCTTCTAATTTCTCAGTCGGCTGCGAATACTTTTCGTTATTCTGTCTTGCCTCTAACTGCTCTTGGTATTTCATTCTTGCATCCTGGGAAAATGTATTTTGCAATCCTACGAAATAGGAAATAATTAGAAGTATGCGATAGATTAATGTAAGTTTCATTTTTTGTCCTTGTTAGGACAGTTTAAGGATGGAATAATTTTTTTGTAAAGTGGGAATTTTTGTGGAGAATCTTCAAACAAAAAAAGCCCCACTGTCTCCAGTGAGGCTTCGCGCATAAGGCAAATTTACCACAAGAAACACACCTAACACAAAACGAGTATAAACCGCATTTCTCAGTGTCTCAGTGCCGGCGCCTGTGATGAGCGCGCCGAATCATGGCAAATCCCTAGAATGATTCTTACATCATGCCTCCCATACCACCAGGCATTCCACCACCAGCACCGCCATCTTTTTCTGGCTTGTCAGTTATTGTAACCTCTGTAGTGAGGATCATTGCCCCGATAGAAGCTGCGTTTTGTCTGGGCGTTCCGCGACTATTTACTTTTGCTTAATCATCTGCATGATTGCTTAACTTCACCGACTTATCGCGTCGGGCTCTCACTCTTGTCATCTTTTTTCAAAAAGATTAAAAAAGATGACACCGTTCGATCCCTAACGCATCGTCGTTGTCGGATTTTCTTTTTCTAAGGGCAACCCTTATTATCCTTTACTACAAAGTTCGGTTGGTGAGTAGCAGCATCCGAGCAAGCGTATCGAACCACACTTTTGAAATTCTCTCTGCTTTCTCTTCCCTGAGTGGGATACTTTCTTTATTCCGCTTCCCAGCGTGGGGATGGTGACTCTCTTACTTCTTTCTTTTCTTTTATGAAAAAGAAAAGAAAGAAGTAAGCAAGAAAGAAAAGAAAACCCACAGCTCAGACTTTTTCGCTTTAACACTTCGCAATGCTCCATTTAAGACTTTTTCGGAGTTCTTAGAAATAGTTTTAAGTTTCGCGCTAGCGGCTAATACTAGCATCCCCCTTGCCTTCCACTCTGCGCTTTGCGCCCAACGCCTTCGCCGGGAAAAGAGGGGGATTTACTCCACCAACAAAGCCA
>JANYCR010000544.1 GCA_025360185.1 Leptospiraceae bacterium
TTTACGCCGGTAATCTCGCCGTTAGCCCCAGCTTCTTTTGGAGCAGTTGGTTGATCGGAGCTCGTAGTTGTAGATTGTGCTTCTGCTGCTTTCATTGGCTCTGCTGAATCAGCCACTGCCATTCTACTTTCTGAACGAGGCGCTGCCATTTTTTTATTCACAGCACCGTTAGACGCTACGGGAGAAGGCGAGGGAGCACGCTCTTCGGCTAAATCATCTAGCATTATCCCGTCGTCAGCATCTCTTTTTCCACCATTTCTATACCTTCCACCTCCCATACTGCGGGTTACTGTCTGGTATGCGTAATAGCCTCTAAATCCATACATATAAATTCCAAACCAATTCAAGTAATCGTAACTCTTACTTGTTCCATACACATACGGGTTCCAATCTTTTTGGAAGAGATGAAAACTTTGTATTTGAAAGTCATTTGCATTATGCCACTGCGCATAAGAGTAATTAGACGGGTAGATGGAAAAGTCCCAATTGTTCTTTCGAAACATATCGAGGGAAGCATCGTAAAGTGTTGCTAGCATTTCTGAAACTACTTTCTCGGATTTCTGCCCTTTGATTTTAATACGCCATTCTTCTTTTTCTCCGGGTTGTAATTTGTTTCTAAATGTTTCAAAGCTGAGTTTTAATTCTTTGTTAGAATAAGGAATATAGATTTGTTGTGAACTGGCTAATATCTGGTTATCCTTAACTAGGACAAAATGCGCTGTGATATTTCCGCGGTATTCTTCCTTGATTGGAATCTCGACTAATTTCTGTGCGTCGCTAAGAGAAATCCATTCGCGGATAATAATCTTTTTCTCTAGTTCCAACTCGTATAATACTTTTACTGTTTCCGATGAGCCGACGAGAATTCCAACGGTTTCACCTGGTTCTGTATTCTGTTTCAAAGGAAAAATCCAACTGTAAGCAGGAAGTGGAACGGAAAGTTTAGGATTTTCTGAATACACAGTGAAGTATTTTATTTCTTTCGCTTCCTGTCCAAATTTATCGACAGATTTAATTTCCAAAACATATTTGCCGGGTTTCCATTTGTCTAAAGTTTTTAGAGTGAGTTGTTTTTCGCGCTCTGTGTTAAATGGAGTATTTAGAACTTCTTTTTCCTTTTCCCATTTAGAAACTTCATCTTCATTATCATAGACCTCATTCGGAAAATCCTTGTTATACTCTGTCTTGGGAATAATAAATTTATCAGGCTTTTGCCATTTTTTATTTCGGTAGGCATGAGGCGGATTCTTTAGCTTGTGAACAGTGATATAACCCTGTGCCGGCTCAAACTCACTATTTAGGTTAGTGGTTATAATATCAAGTGGTTCTTTGTATTCCAGGTTTAGCATTTCCGGTAAATTTACATTTACGACTAATGAAGTGTAACCCACATAAGCAAATCCAGAAGCAGAGCGAGTCTCTCCGTTCAAATCCGTTACGTCTGCAATCACTTGGTAAGAAAAAGAAATTCCAGGCTCTTTCGGCACCGACTTATCGGCAATAGCCTCAAATTCAATTTCAAAATATCCTTTCTCGTCTGTCTTTAAGTTGCCCTGTTTAATTTCCATTTGCGGAGAAGATGGATTCCATCCCCTAAAATAAAATCCCCACCAATAAGGATAGCGGGCAATGCGAACTACGCGGTATTTTACTTCCGCATTATCAATATTAGCTCCCGAGAATGCTTTTGCAAATCCTTTGATTTTAATTTGGTCGCCTAATCTATAAGTACCTTTGACTTTTTCAAACTCGACTGCGAACTTAGGACGCTTGTACTCTTCGACAGAAAAATAAGCATTCCCATTGTAATTTGTGTTAATACTCATCTGTCCATTTAAAACATTCGTAGGTGCAGTAAAATTTCCACTGAAAGTTCCAAACTCATTCGTGGTTAAAATCAACTGCGAGATTTGTTGGTAATTGACATTAAAAAAAGTTACATAGACTTGCGTGTTTGGTTTAATGGAGCGCTTTTTGTCATTGGATTCAACCAGGATTCCTTTAAAGTAAATAGTTTGTCCCGGGCGATAGATTGCCCTATCCAAAAATAATTTAGCGGTTACAGTAGAATAGCTACTATCACGTTGAGACGGATTTTGGTAAAGAGGCATTTGCCTGTTGTAGTCTCCATAATAGTAATCATCAATTGGCTCTAAGAAATCATTCCCCTTACGTAAAGTCATGTAAAAATATTTGTAATCTTTCTTAGCTTTTAGTTGGAAATAACCAGTCTTATCCGTTGTAAGAGATTGGTCTGCAATGATTTCATATCTACTTCTTTTATTATTATAAATTTGGTAGTAGGTATGAATATCAACACCAGATTCTGGTTCGCCTGTAGTGCGGTCTAATGCATAGTATTCGATGTCCTGATTAGGTTTGATCCTATCAATATAGGTCAGGTTGGAAATATTTGTGAAGGCAAAAGAGACAGCCTGATTATTCAAAACCATATTCTGATCTGTTCCGGCTAAGATCAAATACTGACCAAATTCCAGTTCGGGTAATCGCACTTCTGCGCGGTGCTCCATATAATCTTTATCGTTTGGAAGTTTTACAGCAAATGTTTTATCTGCTTCTAATTTTGCAAAATGACTAATTAGAATTTCTTCATAATTAATATAAGTCTTATGTTTATTGTAATACTCAGCGTATTCTTTCTTAACCTCGTTCATCCTGGTTCGATTGACTTTGAAGATTTTAAAATACAGCGCACTTAGATTTTTATAGCCAACTAAACTGAGAAATGGTTTTCCTGGAATATTAATTTTTTCCATTGTAAGGTTTACTGATTTAGTTTTAATCTGCGCTTGGAGGCTACGGCAATTTTGCGCTCCTTCTGAATCTGGAAATTTTTTAATAGCTGACTCACAGATGTCATAGGCTTTTTTAGATACCCATTTATTTTCTTTGGTCGGAGCGGAAACATATTTATGGGCGAGTGAATGCCAATACGTTCCAAGAGCAAATGCAACGTCAGTTGCAATAGGAGAGCTTGCATTTTTCGCAGCGAGAAGTTCTAGCGATTTACGATAGCGTTCGCCTTTATCCTCTAAAATAGAATGGCTGTATACAAAACTCAATCGTTTTAAGTCTATGTCGGTAAGAATTGTGCTGTCACCATCGGCTAAATGAATACGTGCCAAGTCTTGCAATGTCTGCAACGCATAATACTTATATGCCATTTGGTCTTTTGTTTCGATTTTTATTTTTACAAACTCACGGATGTCAGAGAAATAAGCAGGGTTGTCTATAATAAATGTTTCCGCAGGACGAGCAAGCCCATGTTCCTGGTAGGCAAAGAAATCAACGGCGCGATGTGCTAAAAAATCATAAAGAGTAGGACGAAGAAAACGACCATTAGGCGCATAGTCGGGATCGTGATTTAGAATAGAGCTATAGTCTTCGATTTTAATTTGCTTGGTTGTTTCAATGTCTTTGATAGATGCGGTATACTCAGCAATAGACGCTTCAATAAGTTTCGTCGCATCCCAGGTTCTAAGATCAGCTTGCTTAAACTTATCTGTCTTCGTTCTCTGCATGATATAATAGCGGTTGTTATTGTAGTATTGCCAATAGACTTCCCCTAGAATAGAGTGTAATACCGGTTTTGCGTAAGACGTCGCCGCATCGGTTTCTTTTTGTAATTCTTCGATTGCTTTTGCAAATGCATCTTC
>JANYCR010000565.1 GCA_025360185.1 Leptospiraceae bacterium
AATATTATTTAGAAACTCACCTTCGTTTGCCACACGTAGATACCAGGAAATAGGTTCTCCATCTAAAATTATAATGCGCTTATCACCACTATTCGGAATATAACTTTGAATCAGGATAGGACCTTGTTTTAATAAAGCGCGTAAATTATTCCTAAGATTTCTTTTCTCTGTAAAATAAATATCCTCTCCACCCTTCCCGCCTAACGGTTTAATAACTCCTTCATATTTTAGAACGTCTTTACTATATTTATAAAGATCGTCAAAATTTCCGGAGATTAATTGATGTGGAGGCAAAACAGAATTATCCAAACTTAATGTAGAAAGTTTAGAAGAGACAAAAGGCAAATACCGTGGATCATTAAATACAAATACACCAGCCTCTTGCAAATGAAATGCATATTCTCTTGCAGTCTTGTGAAAAGATTCTCCCTTATCCCCTGGCTCATGCTTATGCCTGAGCATAAGAACATCTAATTTATTTAAAGCAAGCTTTTCTTCTGGAAAATTTTTTAGATTGCGAGTGAGATCGACTCTTGTTTCAATGCCTTTCTTTTGAATAACTCGAACATTGGCGAAGATATGCTTTACATCTGAATACAAGTCATATACCGACATCATATAAACTTCGTGTCCCCGTTGTAATGCTGCAAAAGCAAGATCATGTGTAGTAAGCCCGTCATTCCGGGTGGAAAGAGTATTAGTAATGATGCCTATTTTCATAAATGCTAATTCAAAGGTAATTAGGTATTCGCATGCTTACAATTCTTTTTTGAAATTTTAGAAATTTATTTCAGAGTAGCTTTCTCAATGCGATTATGCAGCACCTCTTCAAATTCATCTTGAATCGGAATTTCGCAGTAAGCTTTTTTTATTTTCCTAGCATCGCAATCAATAAAAAACGAATACAGATGATGCATGTATTCTAAGTTTGAATTTACAACCTGGTAAAAATTTATTCCCTGCCTTGGAGTAAACCCAATTATTGCAACAGATTCCCCGCTCACTATATCTTCTTTTCTTAAAAGAATCACTTCACAATCGGGCGCATAATGCCTATACTTCATACCAGGACTTGCAGGCTTTTCTAACGAATTATTCCCAGGAGATTTATACTTTTTTATAAAAGGAAAAACCTTTATTAGTTCAGTAAAGGAAATTCGACCCGGTCTGAGTAAAACTGGAAAGGAACCCGTTAGATCAACTACAGTAGATTCAATGCCTATATCACTATCATCACCAGTTAAAATAAAATCTACTTTGCCAGAAAACTCATTGATAGCATCGCGAGAGCGAGTAATTGAAGGTCTACCCGATAAATTAGCAGAGGGAGCAGAAATAGGAAGCTTCGAAATTCTCAGGATTGCATTTGCGATATTGTGGGAGGGAATTCTTACACCTATAGTTGAAAGCCCGGTAGAGAAAATAGATTCATCTTTTTTTTCTAAAATGAAAGTAATAGGACCCGGTGTTAACTGCTCAATTGAATTTCTATATTCCTTAGGGATAATAGCTATTTGCTCCATAGATTCGATTGAATCTACATGAACGATAAAGGGATTGTCGGTGGGACGATTTTTAATGGAATAGATTTTTTGACAGGCTGAGAGATTTCTAGAATCAGCCCCTATCCCATAGACAGTTTCTGTGGGAAAGATAATCACTCCCCCGTTTCTTAAAACCAGGGAAGCTTTCTCTATATCGGGACTGACGATCGTATTCAAAGAAGCAAAATTATTTCTTTGGTAGGATCATAGTTGTTTTATCGTGATGCTTACCCGTTGGCTTAGTATTCTTTGCATTACTTTTCTGTACAGGTAACTCTTTCTTATCCTCTTCTAATTTCAACTTACTTGGAGTAAAATCAATTTTATCTACAGGGGGGAGCTTGTTCGATACAAGTAGACTCAAGTAATCATTGATTTCTGGATCATTATCGGATAGTAATTGCCAGAAAGAAAAACCACCGATTTTATACTTACGCAGCAATGTCATTTTATCTTCGAATGCTTTTCGATTCATATAAAAAGCAACCCGATCACAACCGCCAGAATTATACCAAAGACTAGGATCTTCGTAGACTTTATTTTCGTGAATATACATAAACTTAGAAAGATTCTTCCAACCTTTAGAACGACTATTTTCTGCAAAGATTTTAGTAATGTCTGTCGGCTGATAATGAATTGACTTAGATGCTTTTATCTTCTGCGCAGTATCAAAATATACCGCTTTAGCACGAACGTTACAATTGAGTGCCCAGTCATATCCATAAGTAGGAATCGCCATGTATAATTTTTCTGCTGGAATGCGGGCAAGAGAATATTCTACAATCTCTTTTAGCCAAACGTTAGGCGCTTGAGGTCCGGGTCCGGGATTACGATATTTACGCGGGTGCAGTTCATATGCCATGATTTTTACACGGTCAACATATTTAGCAAGAAACTCATAGTCATGGGTCATTGGTCCACGCCAATTTTCCGCAAAATCCTGTAGAATTGGTTTAGATAAGCCTTTGCATTTTGTTTCTTTAGGTTTTTTTGAAGCGGTCTTCGGATGAACTGCAACGGATAATAGCTTATTACGCGCTTTTAATTCTTTAGAAAGAAGAACGATAAACTCTTCGAATTTTTCTTTTTTATTACAGGTCATTCCTTCATAATCAATATCAATTCCATCATAGCCATACGTTTCGACTTCTTCTACGATGTTTTTAATATGCTGGTCACGAATGTCAGTCCGACCATTCATACCGATATTTTCAGAAATCTTCTCTTTTGGATTTTCCCAACGAAAGATGGTAGGTATGATTTTCACATTGGGATTTAGGGATCTAAGCTCGGCAACTCTTGCATGCTTAGAAGTTTTGCTCCAGGAGGAAGAAATTTCCCCTGTGTTTGTGAGCCCGCCTTTCATGAGGTAGATAAACGGATGAATTTCGTTATAATAAATTACATTTTTCTTCATGGCTTCGTAATCTGAGAACCAGGTAGAAGAACGAAATTCTGCTTTGTCAATTGAATTGACGATCTCGGGGAGTTTTTTCTCCTCAGGCTTATTTTGGGTGTTTTCAACTGCCGGAGAATCCGGATTTAATTTAAAAATAGAAACGATGCTATCTAGAAACCCAGTCTCTTTGACTGCTGGCTCTTTGCTGTCGGGTTGCTTTTCGGTGAGAGCTTTATCTCCAAGAGTCTTCCCGTTTGTGGAGGCAACTTTTGCATCCTTAACTTCCGGTCCAGTCACAGCTGAACGCTCCATTAGGTTATAACCAATAAAAAATAGGACTCCTGATAGGAGAACCCAGAAAGTCACAATTAAAATCAGCTTTGCGCGACTTCCAAAATTTTGAAATATCTTCTTCAAATACGCCTTCCTTCTTACTTTTGTAAGCTAGACACTTTAAAAAGAGCTTTTCAGCTTCTTTCCTGCCATTTTTTCCGACATGGGTTTTATATAAATCCCTTTTAATCGGATTCGGGGCAGTAGCAAATCACTAAAAAATGACTTTTGCAAGCTTTTTTTGGTCATTTTAGTATCTATCGGAAATTTTTTGACAAAGATTAGGGGGAAGATTGCCACTGAGGTACAAAGACACTGAGGGTTTTGATATACGAATCTCATTCATGCCCCTTCTCCATGTAAGCTGCGCTGGCGCCTGTGCTGAGCAGCAACTTCCAAGTTTGTGGAGTCGAAGCATGGCAATTATCTACGAGCATATGCCTATCGTAGAAATGCAAAAAAGAGGCTTGATTCGAAATACTAAAACAATCAAAGACCTAGAGCGAGAAGTATTAAATTTCTGGAATATAAACACACTCAATTTCGATTTTCTAAAACAAGAAACACAACCCGCATTCATGCAGGAAATATGTCCGTAGATAAAGTCTTGGAAAAGAAGTGGTTTGCGGAAGGGTGAGGATTAATACGCATCCTTTCGTCCGTTCGCTATTTTTTTTAACAACAGCTTGTCTCCTAAGATTTCTTTTGTCTCGAAATCGTCCGTCAATTCAAAGTAACTCCCATTATTCTCTACTTACAATTTCCTCTTTTGTCGAATCATATCTATAATTTAAAATCTCCCCGCTTATAGCCATTCTAACTGCTTCTTCAATGATATATAAAGGTGCGATGAACCATTCTCTAGGAGTATGACGATTACCCTCTTCGTCAAATACGTCTAGACTCAGGCAAGATTCTCCAAAAAAAGTATGTAAAATATGCTCTAGCTTCTGCGGATTCATATTAAAGCATTTATATATCATCACAATATGAACATCAGCCATGAGATAGGTTGGCTCTTTGTTCGCATTTTTAATTCGTTCTTCTACAGCTACTGTCGAATAGCCTATCTTGTATAGATTTTGAATTTCTTTGATTTCTTTTTTAGGACTTTTAGATTTGAGAATATAAATAAACCCGGCTTCCTTGTCTTCGTCTGTTACATTGCTAAATTTTTCAGCAAATATTTCGTTCACTTTTTCTATGTTTTCAGAAACTGTCTGCCCATTCGCTAAAAGGATTTTATAAAGAGAGCGGTAGAGCATATTTGACTCAGTTCCATTTTCGAAGATAATGCGTGTTCGCCCATCCTTACGAACCCTACTCCCAGTTTTAAATTCTTGTTTTTTCTCCTGAGAGAAGATGGATTCTAAAAATAATAAAACGCCGTTGTGAACATAAAACTCTTTTTCTCTTAGACTTTCCTGCTTAAATTTAAGAAGCTTTCTTTTCTTATTCTTCAAATCACTCTGACAACTCTTAAATAGCTCTTCATACTTTTTAAAGTCTTTGCATACTTTCCGTTTTGCGACAAAGTCTGTGCTTGCGCGCTCATCTTGCTTTTTGACATGCTTTAAAGTAAAAATACTTTCTGAGTCGTCTTCTAGTAATCCTAATGAATCATCACTAAAAATATCCTCCAGAGAATTGAACTCCTTGGGTTTAATAGCGAGTAACCCGAAAGGGTCATGATTTTTTAAAATTTCTACTTTGTTGGAATTCTCTCTAAGACCTTTTAGTCTTGTATAAAGCTGGTGCTCCTGGATTCCATTTGTTTGGTTAGGTTCACGTTTATTCTTCTCGTAGAATTCGTTTATTTCATGGAAAGATGCGATTAGCCTCTCTTCTTCATTGCGTGCTGGATTAGATGCGGGTTTAACAGTGAGTATCCCGAAAGGATCATTTGCAAATATTTCTTCTAGGATTTTATTTTTATCCATTTGCTTTCTTTCGTTTCTCTTCTTTTAGATAGATAATACATTCCGCCATTCTTCTTTCGAGTGGATCAGCAGATTGTAAACTTGGTTCTCGGTCGAATGTTTTTCTAAAGTCCAAAATTTTAGGCCAAAGAATTTTTGCTTCTTCAAAGTCCATCGTTATCCGCGTTGCCTCGATTGCGTCTTGGATGATCTTTAGAACTTTAGCAGTCACAGACTTAGATAAAATCTCAAATGCTTTTTGAAATGGATTGATTTGGTCAATTAAATCAATATGCAAGTCGTCAATATTTACAAACTTATCTGCCATCCGGATAAATCGTTTATCGCCTACTTCCTTGATTTCCCCGTTTTTTACAACAGAATCAAGAACTACATGTTGTCTCACTTCTTCGATTTCCTCTTCTGACAATTCAGGATATTTAGTCTGGATGATTTTAGGAATTAAGACTCGATTAATTACTTCTGGATCGACGTTACCCGGCATAGCTTTAAGCATAGTATCATCTTGCAGAATCGTAGCCTTCAAATCATTCAAGTCAGACTCAATTATATCTCTTACTCTTTTTGAAGAAGGAGTTTTAAATCCACGAACTTTAATTTCTCCTGCCTGGGCTTTGTCTTCCTCCGAAAGTTTTGTTTTAAATTTAAAATTGGGGGCTAACACTTGTTCCATTAAGAGAGACGCCGTAATTGCTTTTAGCATATTGTTTACAGAAATTTTTACAATGTCGTCTGACGCATCAGGCTGCGCGATTAGATTTGTGAATTGGGCGTGAGTTTTATTGTTACTATCCCTTGTGCATCGTCCAATGATTTGAATGATTTCCGTAAGCGAGCCTCTATACCCAACAGTCAAAGCATGTTCACAATAAGGCCAATCAAATCCTTCTTTCGCCATGCCGAGTGCAATAATCAAATCCATATCATCTACTGATTTCATATTTCGCAAATAGTTTTGGATTTTATCGCGGTCTTTTGGATTGTCATTTACTAAGTCTGCAACTTTCAAAACTTTTCCATCTTTTCTTTTTAAGTGGATTACGCCTGTATCAGTATCTACTTTTATAACATCCCCAACTAAGTCTAAAATGAAATCAACTTCTTGGTGTTTGTCTTTTGTGGATTCGCCTGAATTTACATTTGGAATATGTAGAATTGTTTTTTTATTTGTATCTAGGATTTCTAAAATCGCTGAGGTATATTTCCCTTGATAAAAATGATAACCGATTCCCAAAGTCTTTAGATATGTATATCCATTCAGTTGTTCATAATAATTATAGCTAACCTTGGTAAACCGCGCTTCGTCTTCTGGTTTTAAAACAGGAACACTATCGCCACGAAAATAAGAGCCAGTCATGGCAATTACATGCGCATTCGATTTTTCCATGATAGAGCGAAGCAATTCCCCCAAACGACTGTCACCATCTGCTGAGACATGATGAAATTCATCAATAGCAAGAACAGTGTCAGTAAACTTAAATTCTTCCAACTCTTCAAACGCAAATCGAAGTGTGGCATGAGTGCAAATTAAAATCTTTTCTTGGTTGTCTAAAAATTTTTTAAATGCCTGGACTTTGCTTTTATTTCCATCCATTCCGGGTGTACATAGATTGTATTCATCATTCGGTTCCCAGTTGGCAAAAAATCCAAAGTCTTTCAAGTTCGTTTTTCCAAAAGAGCCACCGATAGATTTTTCTGGAACGGCAACTATGATTTTGCGCAACCCCTGGTTTATTAATTTATCCAAAGCAACATACATAAGTGCTCTCGATTTTCCGGAAGCAGGAGGAGCTTTGAGTAAAAGATACTGTGCGTCACGCGCCTGGTAAACCTTCTCTTGCATTTCTCGCATTCCCATATTATTGGTTTTCGAGCTTTGTCCTGTTTGTCCATAAGTTACGTGTACGATGTCAGGCATTGTTATAATGGTTAATTGTTAATGATAAATGGTTAATGTTAGTTTTAAGGATACTGAATACTAACTTGGTTAATTGAACTATATCTATTCTTTCTTTAAAAATTTGTTTTAACATCATAAACTCCGCTGTACCTTCTACTCTATATTTAATCATTTTTTACAAATTGTATTCTTTCTTGCATTAACCATTAACCACTAATAATTAACCATTAATATTAGCTTTAGTGGTTTTGAGGATACTAGTTATTAACTTTATAATCTCTACTGCATTCGTATTAATGGTTTGAAATTGTTCTTGAGATAAATATTCTGTTTCCTTCAAAAGCTCTAGCCAGTAAATTGTTTCATTTATTTCTTTTTGAGCAATTCCCATTTTATGTTTAAAATCTGCTTTTGTCTCTGCATGCTCGGCTTCTCGAACCATTGCTCCAACACTTGTTCCACTTCTCAAAAGTTGTTTGGATATTACAAACTCTTTTTTATTTTCTACTAAATATTGGCACAGTTTTACAATTTTCACCGCAAAACTAAAACTTTTATTCTTAACCACATTCTCTTTCATTCTTCAATAACTAACCATTAATAATTTACCATTAACCATTATCCTCATCCCATCGGTCGCATCATAATCCGAACTTAAAGCAAACAAGTCTCTAACTTTCTGATAAAAGCGTTTTTCGGATGCTCTAATAATTCATCAAAATAATCTGGTCGACCGTCTAGATTTTTCAGACGTTCATCATCCATAACAAAGCCTTTTATCATGTATTCTTTGAGGTTTTGATTTGCCCAAATACGAAACTGAGTGCCCCGTTTACTTCGCACCCTAAAGCCAATTGCAAGAATCATTTCGAGAGAATAGAAAGTTACATTGTATTGCTTTCCATCAGAGGTATTATAGATTATGATTTTGTTATCTTCCAATTTTATTTCCTAGCTTTGCCTTTTGCATGTATTTTCTCTTTTAAATCTTTTTTCACTTGGTCACGTTCGATACAAAATTTATTGCCAACTGATGCAATAAATTTCACTCAGTGACCAACCTTTCTCCGAGTACCAGTCCGGTCACATTTGATTAGCGACACATTCGATACGCGATTTTTTCATTCACATAATCTTTTTCCTAAACACGCTACTCAGTGTCCGAACTCTATACAAAGTCCGGTCACTGAGTAGCACGCTTCTTAGCGGGCGTATCGAATGTGCCCGACTCCGCTAAAATCATCTCCTCATACAACTTAAACAAATACTCCAACCTCTCCTCATCCGACGAGAAGGGTTTACTCCTGTATATCCGCTCGATGGCTAGATCGTTCTGGTGGTGTGCTTCCCGAAGTCCATCGGGCATCTTGTCCGGATCATACAACTGTGCGAGCGTCTTCTCGGAATGCTTCTCGCGCTCTTCTAAAATTCGATATACATGCTTTTCTAATTCTTTCTTCTGTGACTCGGTAATGTTGGGAAAGGGAAATGTGTTGTAGCCTAACACAGAAGAATAACGAATACGAGTTTCTAAACTTCCACATACTGCACGAATCCATGTCATATGCATTGATGAAGTAAGAACAGAAAATAACCAAAAAGGAGCATCGTAAATAGCAAATGCAAGATTTGTAATGATAGTGTCACTTCCAACGAAGCCGATCGGAATATATTTACGATTCTCGGAAGAAACGGATGGGATCACAATGGACTGCTTCACCGTCTCATTAATTTCTCTAAATTGATGGGGTCTCTCAGAAAGTTTATTCGCACTTTTATCAGGACTTTTCATACGAATTTCTTTTACTGCATTTAAACGTTTATTTATAGGTGGAATTGTTACAGCAAATTCATAATCTTTATCATGCAGCCATAAACACCATCTTTCAATTCCATTAATAAATTCAAGTGACCCTTTAAGTTTTTTTATAAACTTTTTAGCTTGCGGATATTTAAAAATAATTTCATCTTTCTCTTTAGTAGTTAATATTAAATTACCACCGTCATAAGGCATATTTCCCTTAGGCATTGGTGGAAAGTTAGATATTGGAGAATGACTTCTTTCTACAATTGTATTTTGTCCGTGTGTAAGATAAGCGTTAATATTGCCTACCACCACTTTTTTCTTATCAAAGAATAAGAATTTTCTTGTCTTTAATAAATTGTTTCTAATGCCAATGATTACAACTGACACTCCGGCATTTGCTTTTGCATTATTTTTCCATTTAAATGAAGTATGAGCAAACCCAATTTCCATATTCAGGTCGAAAATATGAGGCCACAAGTTTGCTACTTGTTCACCTTGGCATATAGAATTGGTGCTAACAAATCCAAAGATTGCATTAAAATCCTTTATGTATTTAGCTCCTTTGTAAAACCAACAAGCTATATAATCCAAATCTTTATACTTTGGTATATTTTTGAAAACAAAACTTAAATCTTCTTTTTGAATTTCATCTTGCACCCTCGCGCCCAAATAAGGCGGATTCCCCAAGATATAAATCTCATCTCCTTTTTCCTTAGGACAAATAACTTCCCAATCGAGACGACAGGCGTTACCCTGGATGATGTTTCCTGTGGACGTTAAGGGTAATGCTGGTTTGACGTTGCCGAATTCTTTTAGGAAGAGTTGGTTCATTTGGTGCTCGGCGAGCCATAAGGAAAGAATGGCGATTTCGTGGGCGAAGTCGTCTAGTTCGATTCCGTAGAAGTTGCTGAGTTGGATTTGGGAAAATCCGAAGTAGTCTACGGATTTTTTTCTTAGCTCTTTGAAGATTCCCATTTCTAATCTGCGTAGTTCTCTGTACGCGATAATTAAGAAGTTGCCGCTACCGCAAGCCGGGTCGAAGATTTTGATTTTCCAGATTCGATGAAGCAGACTCATTAGTTTTTTTGCGTTGCCCTTAGCTGCTTCTAGTTCTCCGTAAAGCTCTGTTAGAAATAGTGGCTCTATTACTTTCATGATGTTTGGCACACTTGTATAATGCATTCCCATTCCACCGCGGTGCTCCGGTGTTACGACTGCCTGGATCATTGATCCGAATATGTCAGGGTTAATCGCACTCCAGTCTAGTTCTCCGCTGTCGATGATTGCTTGCCGGCTACGTCTCGTAAACCTCGGAGCCGTGTGTTTATTTCGAAAGAGTCCCCCGTTTACATAAGGAAATTCCTCTAGATAAGCGGGCAGTTTGGTTCTCTTCTCGGTATTCATTACTTCGAAGAGTTTGTCCAAGTAAGTATGTAAATCGCTTCCGTCTACTTGCGTGTGACTACTGATTGCATTTGTAAATTGGCTCGCTTCAAAAATTCCAGTGTCCTCCGCAAAAAAACAAAACAGGAGCCGTGATAGAAATACATTTAGATTGTGAACCTGCTCTGCTGTCTTGATTGGATTGTCTTTTTTTAATTCATCGTAGAGCTTTGCCATTTTCTCTGCCGCTTTTACATCAGCGGGGTTTTCGTTTTGGTGCTGCGCCTTCTCCATTCCAGCCCAGGGAAGAAAAAAATCAAAGTGCTTGGCGATCTGTTCTATTGGTATATCGAGAGTATCCGTAGTCTTTCTGTCGATTGCGAGGAGTGTTTTAAAATCAGTCACAATCACAAATCGCGGTTCATGCCTAGTAACCGCTGGATCTTTTTTGATTTCGTCAATAAGCGCGTGTAAGTCTTTACTTTTTGCAGATTTAAAAAAAAGTTTTTTCTTCCAAAGAATTTCATCTTCTGCCTTAGAAAGATTGAGTCCGCCTTTTTGCAAACGTGTGATAGAAGCTTTCGGTTGCCCGTATGCCAATAGCAAATCATAGATAAAGCTATCTTTCTGAATCGACTTGATTAGTTTTTGTAAATTGGCTTCTATCTGGGCGATGTTCATGCTGTTAGTCCATCCTATCGTTACACTAGGACAAAATAAAACTATTCAGAGTGTTTTTTCTGTCAAGAGAGAATCTCCCCTTTTGCAAAGGGGAATACATAAGAAAAGATTTACAAATTCTAAAAATTTCAGGGGATTTTCTCCCCTTTTGCAAAGGGGAATACAACTACAAAATTCTACAACTTCGAAATAGTTAGGGGATTTTCTCACCCGAGTCCGCCTTCCGTCTCGAGCGAGATTGGAGTCAGACACAGTTGTGTTTAGGACAAAATCTAGAACTGAGAAATTTCTAAACCTACCCCTCTTGAATTCTTAATTTCAAAAGAGAATTACTCCAATCTCCCAGGATGATATGGTAATCGTGGTTTAATGGAATTATCCCCCCCTCTGGCGGTTTTTTATAATTATAGGAATAGTCTTTTGGAAGTTTGATGTCGGAGCCAACCCAGTCTTTAAATGCAATGAATTCATTTGTCCAGTTAAAGTAGTATTTCTTTTTGTCAGGACCTATAACTACAGTAGGAGCAAAACTCATTTGAAGTTCATTTGCTCTTGTTGTCGCATAACGCACTTCTTTTGTTAGTGCATATTCTGAAGGTAAAATAGTATCTACTTCATTTAGCAGGTAATGCCTTTTTGCCCCATATAAGTTTGATTTTAAAGGTGACTGCATTCTAAAATAGAGATAGCAATAATCTAACTCTTTTTTATTTTTTAAAATAACCTTACAGGGAAAACTAATCGTATCTGAGCCATTTGTATACGCATCAGGTGGGGTTGCGCCAATTTCTTTTAGAACTTTTAATTGTTCTTTTGTTGGAGTAAGTTTAGACTCATTCCATTTCTCTATAGAGGCTAATTCTGATTTGACAACTTTATTTAGCTGAATATTTCCTTTCCCGACAGGATAAGAAGTCTTTGTGTATATACTTCCGCATTCAGGACAGGAGACAAGGTATCCAAATTTTATCTCCTTAACTTCTTTAAATGCTACAATGAATTTATCTTTTGCTTTCCATGACCAGAACGAGAGAGAGCCTTCACAATGTTTACATTTTTTCATTTAATCTCCTACTAGTTGGGTTTTGCCTTCTCTTTTTCCATCAGGGCTAATACCGATTAGATTCAAGTATGTATAATTAATTCCTACTACAGCACCCATCACAATATATAAGCCAGGAGATTTAGATCTAGAAGTTGCATATACGGCAAACATCTGATGATAAATTGTATTTGTCTTTGCATAAATTATTTTTGTGCTCGCTAGTTTTGCTTTTTGTAGAGCAGTTATGAGCTTAGGCGAAAGTCCATATTCTGATTTTATCTCTCTAATGTTTGGATTATCTTTCGGACCTACCATCGTAAAAGATTCTATACTTTTTTCCCAGAGGGTTTTTCTCTTAGTTCCAATAGCTTTCTTTTTTATAGCCATATTAAATATGATTAATATATCAATTCATCTATGCCTGTGGACTCGAACCAGAGGAGCTTATAGACAGGAATGGTATTGCGATCTTTCAAGTGGTTAACGGTAATTACTCCATATTTTTCTACACTCTCGTATGACCACCATCTATCGTTTTCCTCTTTTAGATATATCACAGGATATGGAAGTAAATTTCCATTTACCACATCCGTAAATCTAGCAACTCCTGCATACTCACCATTAACCCGGTAGGATTGACCTGAAAAGAGTCCTGTTAGTTTTTTTTCTGCCTCGGAATCAAATTTATTTCTACGATAACGGTAGTAGACTTCATCCCCATTGCGATCATAGAAAACCGCATAATCGCTATAAGTCTTTTTGTAAAATAATTTTAGTTGTTCAGGAAACTTATAAGAAATATCAGTAATTTCTTCTTTGTATTGACGAATTCTTTTTTCTTTAGTCGAAATATCTCCGTTATACTTTTCTGACGGAGGTGGCGGTTCTGCCGCAATCAAAAAACTAATAACAATAAGTGAAAGCATTTTGCGCATAATCAAAGTATCCTCTTAACGATTTGCAGGTAAGACTAGATTTTCTTTTTTTTCTACGATAGGCTGTTGCGATGACGAATCTGGATTTGTTGTAGAATTCTTTATCTGTCCCTTACTATCAGTAACGCCTTTTTGCTTCCATTCCTCAATGATTTTCTTTGCCAATTCCTGCACTTTTCGATTTGGATCTCTCTGTGCCTTGTATTCGACTAGCTCGATTACATTTGGATCCGGAACTTCCCCTAGTTGCTTAATTGCTCTTAACCGCACAGCCGGGTCATCATCCTTTGCATATACGATTAGGTCTTTTAATATATCTTTGTCCCCGAGTAAGATAAGGGCACTGATTACATAGAGTTTAAGTCCCGAATATTTTTTAATATCTGTTTTACTTTTAGATTCATTTATTTTTGCAAGCATTGCCCGAAGCTCTGTTACTGCTCGCGGTGAATGCATCTTACCCAATGAGTTTACAGAATAGGAGCGTAGAGTAACATCTTCAGAATCGTCAGTCGATACGTCTAGTAGAGCAGACTCTGCCTTGTTGTCTTTTATTTTTCCAAAATATAAAGCAATGCTTGAACGTAAATCCAAACTAGTTGTTTTATCTCTAAATTTATTTTCTAAAAATTCAGAACTATTTTTTCCAGATTCTAATTCTGCTAAAGTATTGATGGTAGAAGAAACAAGTGTGCTACTCTTTGTAAAATCCTGGCTCTTTAAAAAAGATCCCAGTTCCTCGGAAGCCTCTTCCACTTTTAATTTTTGAATAGCATGAATGGCAGCATCTTTCACATCATCTGATTTATTCTTAACCGCTTCGATAATATTTTTCGACTCGGTCTTTACTTCGAGTTCAGCAAGTGTTCTTAGACAAGAAACTTTAATTCCATTGTCCGTATCATTTGCGAGAGTGTCGGATACAATCTTGACTAACTCTTCCAACCCTTCCGTAGAGAAATGAGACAACTCACGCATAGCCTCTTTTCGCTCTTTATTTGAGCCGTATTTCAAAACTTTTTCGATAACTTCTTTTTTCTTTTTTAACTGTTCTGGAGTAAGGCTATGCTTCTTGGCTTTTTTTTTCGAGGCACTATCTAATCCAGAACGCTCTACATCCTTGAGTCCTTCAGCACTATCATCGAGATCAAGTGGAGCCTTGTTGGTTTCTACCCGTGAAGGCGTTGTTTCGCTTCCAGGAGAATCCGAACTCTTCTTTACATCTAAAGAAAAAAGAGAAAGCGGCAGAACAATAAATAGTAAAAATTTATTCTTGGTTAGCAGATTTAAGAACTTCGTTTTCTTTTTCAAGTTCGAGGATTTTTTTATTGAGTTCATTGAGCATATGTAAATTTTCCAGATTCTGTCTGAATTTTGTAATAAGTTCATCTATATCCTCACTGAGCAACTCTATGTTCCATGGCTTTTCGACATAACGACTGAGTCCCCCATGATTAATAGCTCTTATGGCAGAGTCAAGTCCTGCTTGTCCAGTAAGCAGAATCTTGATAGCATCTGGAAGTTTTTTGTGAATCTCTTCCAGAAATTTATCCCCTTTCATATTAGGCATCACTTGATCTGAAATGATAAGCTCTATCACTTCCCCACTATTGTGAATTTCGTCGATCAAGGCAAGTGCACTTTCCGCGCTATCCGCAACTTCTACGTAATGAGTGTCTCCAAATCGCTGCAATAACTGCTCCCGAAGAGTCTCGAGAACTGATATTTCATCATCGACACATATAAAATAACCTTTAGATTTAGTCATAATTAGATTCTAATTCGATTTCTATTGAATATAATCTTTGCAAAAAGTCTATTGAAAAAACAAGTCAGTTCAAGAAAAATACTTCAAGATTACCACCGGTGGACATAGATAAAAGATACGATAGGCATTAAATATTTCTTCTTTGGCTTGAATCCATATCATTTTTTATCGTTCTTTTATCGGTGTCTACCTGCACTTTCGCTCATGCTTTACTAATAGCATGGTGAAAGCCCATTCTCACTCTCATTCGAATAGGTGATAATCTTTGAGAGGCTCCCTTAACTTGAGAGCATTGAACAAACCTAGAAGTATTTTCCTAGAATTTCTATTCCTTTTTCTTTGTATCCAATATCTTCCACTCTATGCTCTGGCTTAGGATCTCTTTTCACCATCCACTCAAGTTGCTCTTTAGCCTTATTTTTTTGTCCTATATCAATATAGATCTCAGCCAAGTAGAGTCGGTTATTGAAAAATTCAGGTCCGAGTTCTACTGCTTTTTCTAAATGCTGTAATGCCTTTGTTTTATTTCCTACCGAAATAGGCCAGCCCGGTGCTTGGTGATAAATTCTCCCGAGTGCACGATGAGGTCCGCCGAAGAAAAACTTTTCATTTTCTTTAAGCACTACTTCATAACTTCTTTTCATCGGGTCAATCGAAGAAAGAGAAGCCATCATCCCGCGGCAAAGACCGAGCATCCCCACGTTAGAGGCATACCAGAAGTTACCGTAAATCGCTTTTGGATTCATCGTGATTGCTTCCTTACCATAGTTCACACCATGCTCGTAGTATAACTCTTGCTTCTTTGAATTTGCAGATTCAAAAAGACCTTTATAGAAATAGGCGCTTGATAACTTTCCGCAAATAATATCCATATCCGGATTTGTCGCCTTTAATTCTAAAAGCTTATTGATCGCCTTATCTAAATTACCCTCTGTTTCTCTTTTGTCGATAAACTCGTTTACTTCTTTCAAAATTTCCAACATGTCTCACTCTCTTCCTTTAATTTTTGTGTAATTGATACTTTAATGATGGGCTTTTCACATCTACTGGTTTCACATTCCAAATCTGCTCTGCATATTCTTGGATGGTGCGATCAGAAGAAAACTTTCCAATTCTTGCTACATTCAAAATTGATTTCTTAGTCCATAAATTTTGGTCTTTGAATTCATTTGAAATAATTCTCTGACAGGCCGAGTATGAATCGAAATCAGCCATCAGTAAATAATTATCCTGATTTACCAAATTATCATAAATTGGACGAAATAGATTTGCACTCGACATAGAGAAGAAGTTCTCTTTAATTAAAGTCAATATCCTTTGCAATTCTTCACTTTTGTTAATATAATCCCATGGATGATAACCCTTTGCTTTTAGATCGAGTACCTCTGGTGTTTTAAGACCAAAGATATAAATATTCTCTTCACCCACTTCTTCCATGATCTCTACGTTAGCACCATCGAGCGTTCCAACTGTAAGCGCACCGTTTAACGCAAACTTCATATTACCCGTTCCGCTTGCTTCTGTTCCAGCAGTAGATATTTGCTCGGATAAATCACTCGCAGGAAAAATATTTTCTGCAAGAGATACACGATAGTTTGGTAAGAATACAACTTTAAGTCTACCATTTACTTTTGGGTCATTGTTTACAATCGCTCCAACTGCATTGATAAATCGAATGATTAACTTAGCCATATAATAACCCGGCGCCGCTTTACCTGCAAATATAAATGTTCTTGGAACTACTTCTTTATAAGGGTTTTCCTGGATTCTAATATACAAAGCGATAACATGGAGAACGTTTAAGAGTTGGCGTTTGTATTCATGAAAACGTTTTATCTGAACATCGAAGATGGAATTTACATCTACTATGATACCTGTATCATGTTGGATAATCTTAGATAGCCGTTCTTTGTTTTCCTTTTTAATTCTTCTCCATTCAGATTCAAAACCCGGATCAGCGGCAAATGCTTCTAGTCCGCGTAGTTTTTTTAGGTCAGTCGCAAACTCATCTCCAATCTTACTTGCAATCAAATTAGATAATTGTGGATTTGCCTTAAGTAGAAAACGTCTCTGGGTAATTCCATTTGTCTTATTGTTAAATTTTTCAGGCCAGAGTTTATAAAACGCCGGAAACACAAGAGTCGTTAATAAATTAGAATGTAAAGCGGCAACTCCATTCACACTATGGCTTCCAATGATAGCCAGGTTTGCCATACGTAAAAGTTTATCAGGACCTTCATGGAAAACGGAGACTTGCATAATTTCGTGGTCGTTTAATTTTCCAGAGGCACGGGCTTCATTTAAAAAACGATAGTTAATCTCGTTTATTATCTGTGCATGTCGTGGGAGGAGAAACTCGATTAAACTCACTTTCCATGTTTCAAGTGCTTCCGGTAACACAGTATGGTTTGTATAAGCAAATACTTTTGTAGTAATGTCCCAAGCTACTGTCCATTCCAGTTTTTCTTCGTCCATGAGAATACGCATTAACTCAGGAATTGCTATACTTGGATGTGTGTCATTTAATTGAATAGCAACTTCATCGGCAAATCGAACGAAGTCGGTGTTGAAACGTTTGTATCGGTTAATGATGTCGAGAAGGCTAGAAGCAACCATGAAGTACTGTTGCTTGAGTCGTAAAATTTTTCCTTGCTCAGTCGTATCATTTGGATACAATACTTTGGAAATATTTTCTGTTTTTTGCTTGTCTTCGACGGCTTTTAAATAGTCGCCATGGTTAAAATAATCAAAATTAAACTCCTCAGATGCTTTCGCAACCCAGAGACGAAGATTATTTACGGTAGTAGTATTGTAACCTGGAACAGAATAGTCATGAGCTTCGGCGACTATCGTTTCCAGCGGAATCCAAACAGACATTAGCTTCCCAGTTGGATCAATCTTTGTCTCAACGTGCCCATAGAAATGAACAGGATAAACAACTTCATGTCGAATAATTTCCCATGGGTTCCCACTTTTCTGTAGCCAGGCATCCGGCTTCTCAATCTGGGAGCCATTTTCAATCTGCTGATTAAAGATTCCATATTCATAACGAATTCCATATCCATATCCCGGAAGATTCAAAGTAGAAAGTGAATCCATAAAACAAGCGGCTAATCGACCTAAGCCCCCATTACCAAGTCCGGCATCTGGCTCGTATTCAACGATTTCATGTAAATCATAACCAAAACCAGCAAGAACTTCTATTAACAGATTTTGCAAACCGAGATTTATCATTGCATTCGATAGTGTTCTTCCAATTAAAAATTCTAGAGATAAGTAATAGACTCGTTTCGGATTCTTTACACGATAGTTGGATTGAGTTTCATTTAATCGGTCAACAATGATATCTCTTACAGTGAAGCTAAGTGCTTCATAAATATCTTGCTTGGTAGTGTTATTTCTATGTTTTCCGACCGTGTATTCTAAGTGATGCGCAAATGCTTTTTCGAGATTTTCTTTATTAATGACTGGTTCTCGATCCATCAAATCCCATAATCTATCATTCTTTGTATTGTCCATCGTCCCCTCATTACGGAAAAATAAAAAACTAGATTCGAAAAATTAAGAAAAGAATCTAGAACTCTTTTTAAATAATCTGGATATTTCAGTCACCCTTTATTTTACATGCAAGTGATTTTTAATTTTCCCGAAAATATTTATTTTTTTGTTGCTAAGCTCATTAAAAAAATTATCTTTTTAACTCATATTCACCTATGCACTTTTACTTTTGCATTTGATAAACAATTTCCTATGAAAAAAAAACTACTTCTAATTATAAGTCTCTATTTATTTTCATTTAGTCTTTATAGTCAAGTATGGACACCTCCGGGCGTTAGCAGTCGCCCTACTTCGGATACATTCACCTATGACTTTGGTATTAACCAATACAATAAAGATACTTATTTGTATTTGGCTCCGGGTCTCAATATGAATTTTAATAATAAATGGGGATTTTCTATCCAGCTTCCAGTAAACCTTTTACTGAATGATGCAGAGCCTAAGACTCCGGGTGCAAAAGCTGGTCAAGTTCGTTCTATTGACTATGATTCTAAATCAGACTACCAAAGAGTTCTAAACAATTTCTGGATTGGAAATTATGGTGTATACAAACAAAAAGAAATTACCTATTCTCTTTTTGTTGGAAAAATGTATGATGGATACATTGGTCACGGAACAATCATTAACCGCTATGTGAATAACCAGCGAGTCGATGTTTATAAACTGGGAGTCATGGCTGATATAAATACAGATTACGGCGGAGTGCAAGTATTTACGAATTCTATTTATGATAGAAAAGAAGTCAATGCCGGACGTGGCTATGTGAGACCTTTTGGAATTATTTCTGGAATTATGGATTTGTTTTCTGGTAAGAAAAATGTTGCGATGCTTGCAGCAAATGGAAATGTCCTAGATGATGTTGGAAGAAAAAAAGTAAACGAAGAAATTAATTCATCGCAAGAAGAAGAAAGATACGTTGAAATTGAAACTGATCCTGTAACTGGTCAAAAAAAAGCAGTAGAGAAGACGGCTCCTAAAAAAGAGCGATTACTAGATAACGAAGAGAGTGCTCCTAATAAAGTATTCGATTTAAACAGATTTGCGCTTGGGTATACATCAGCATATGATGGAACTGCACCAACTGCACTCGATCTGGATACAACAGGAAGTATCCGCTTCGATAAAACAAACAATGCGAAAGTTAAATCGAATCGAAGACAGGGTGTTGAAGGATATGATGCCGAATTTAAAATTATTAGCACGGATACTTTTGAATTAACTCCATATGCTGATTATAATCGAATTAAGAATGTGCAAAACTCTTTAGGTAGACATTATGGTATCATCGCAAAAATTGGCTCGCGCGAAATTAACGTTACCATTCGTCCTGAATATAGAACGATGAGTGCAAATTATATCCCGATGTATTTTGATTCTTTCTATGAGATTGAGCGCTACCAGGTAAATCTAGATACGAATTTTCCTTATACAAAGTATGAATATCTCCAAAATAAACCAACGGATGGAGAAACGATTAAAGGATATTTTAATACGCTCATCGTAAATATTTACAAGGTAGGATTTGAAGCAAACTATGAGGACTATAAAGGAAAAAATAATTCCCGCGTTTTTCTAGGCGCATATTTACCCATTGGAACTTTTTTTCGTTTTTCTGCTTTTTATACGAAGAAGGGATTCGATAAAAATACGGAAGCCTTTAGAGTCGATGATAAAGCTCAGGGCGCAGTAGAGGTAGCAATCAACCTAGGTCCACTCACCCTTCGCGTGCAAGACAGACGTCGATGGGTCTTAGATAGCGATACAAATCAATTCAAAGCCAAAGATGAACAAATGGTATTTTTCTCAGGTGGGACAGCTTTTTAATAATTCGAATTGTGCAAGAAAAAAGGAAAGTGCTACTTCACTTCTAAGAATATTTTCAGATACAGTAATTTTTTCAAATCCCAGGGTTTGAAAAAAAAGTATATCCTCATCTATAAAGCCTGATTCAGGTCCAAGAACAATTTGCACCGTATTTTTGAAGTCAAAATCCTGTAACAAATTTGTTAAATACTTACTATTAAAATCCAACAGAAAGCGGTTACCGCTCGTTAGATGCTCTTTGATTTTATATTTATTTTTCAATACTTGTATTTTAGGTGCAACCACTCTCCCGCCCTGCTCAAGACCTAGAATGATTTCATCTAATAAATTTCTTTCCGACCAAATCGAAGAATTTAGATAAGAGAATTCAGATTTCTCCGCGGGAAAAAAAAACAATTCCGGAATGCCGCAGTTAGCACAAAGATGAATCATTTTTTTTACAGTCTGTGGCCTCTGAATAGAAGAGAATACTCGTAACCCGAAAAGACATGCTTTAGGTAGAATATTGGTTTCTGCTCGGTAGTGGATTGACACGAGTCGATTATCCTGATCTATTTTAGAAACAGTTGCAACTCCGAGAGAGGAATTTAATACTCCAGCCTTAAATTGATCTCCAATATTTGCTTTTAATATTTTTAAGACATGATTTGACTTTCTTGAGTCAAGTCGATAAATTAAATCCCCGTCATACTCGGATTCCTCTAGAATAATTCTATTCATACAAATTAAATTTCTAAAGAAGGGTTAACCCCATTTAGCTTATCTTCAGGCTTTTGGTCTTCAAGTGGCGGACTTGGAAAAATATCGTGAATTTCTTTTTCGATATTATCATTTTCAGGTGCAGTATAATAAATTTTTAAAACATTCAAAAGTAGAATTAAGAATAATAGAATAGGGATTATAAATCTTATATCTTTGTTTGAGTTCAAGTAAGCCGAAATCCTATCAAAAAAAGGAATTCTGCTTGAAGCTTGTTTTCTAGAAGATGATAAATCAAAACTACCAGATTGGTAAGTTCTAGGATCATCAGGATCCATTCGGAAAGAAATTTTGCAACTAGGGCAAGTAATAATTAAGATTCCCATGTCAATTGGGAATCTTAACTCCATATTACAAGTTGGACATGAGCGAATATATTTCACTTCGCCAATCAATCATTAATATACTAAAGAACTTTTAAGAACTTGATTACTTTCTTTGTAACGCTTATTCGCACGGCTGTCATTTGAATCAAAGATAGTTGTAAATAATTTATCAAATTGAATTAAATGCTTAATGTAATAAGTTTGTTTGAAAACATTTTTTGTTGGGTGAGTCTTGGTGTTTTCAACATCAGATAGTTTGTATAAACCATATCCTTTGCGATCTTTTTGCTCAGGGAATGGAGCACCTTTAGGATCTCTCATTGGAAGACCATCATGTTGATAAAAAACAGTGATTTTTGAATCATGTGCGTTATCACCTGCTTTCCCATTTGGAGTATGCGGTTCGCCATCTGTTACTTCAGAAATTTTGAGGTCAGTTTCTTTGAATTGGTTTAAGATAATTTTGCTTTTGATCTTTTTTAATTTCTTAGGAACTTCTTTCATTGGATCTTCGCCCCAGCCACCACCTTCATAAAAAAGGATAATATATTTGCTTCTCGCTCCAAGGTTTAAGTCAGTCTTGCCTTCTTCCGATTTAACAAAATCAAACACTTCAAGTCGAATACAAGTATTAGCAGCATCAGTTTGCTTATTATCAGCTACAGCCTCACAATCATCTCCTTTTTCAATACCTTTGTATAGAACTGTTTTTCCTGGGAGAGCTTCCACTCGAGTTCTAAACAATTTAGTATGTTTCATTAATCTGTCATTTAGAGCAGTAATTTGTTTATCTAAATCCTGCTCTGTAGCATCTACTTGAGCGGATTTTTGATCTTTAAATTCATCAGGGTGTTTGCCCGCATCGCCGCCATCTTTTTGTGAAAATAGGCTGGCACTCATTAAAAAAACTAGGATTGTAATCAATTTCATAAAGTCATTCTTCCTTAAATCTTCATTCGATTTCTTTTTGGATAATAGTAATTACGATAGGAAATATGTAAAGTATTATCCTCTCTAAATTATCGGTCTTTTATAAACTTAATTTAACATTGTAAAAATTTTTACTACTTATTTTTTCGAATTACCTCCGCAGCTTCTTGGTATACCTCAAAGGGGGGAGGAGATGCTTGCAACCCTCGTTCAATAATAGCAGATGCCCATTTGCGCTCTACAAAATCACAAAAGTCTTTCATGTTTCTTCCCGAATAACCATCTAGCAAGTTCGAAATAACTATTCTATTGTCTTCATTCAAATGAAATGCATAATTTTCTAAGATTGCTGCCCTCTCCCTTGCGTCTGGCAATGGAAAATAAATAGACTTATCAAAACGAGAAAGCAGAGCCTTATCCAAGTCTTGTTTACGATTGGTTGCACCCAAAGTAAGAGTTTTGGGCTTTCCTTCAAACCCGTCAAGTTTACGTAAAAGAACCGAGAGCAATTTACGTGTTGCTTCCACGATCCCTTCTTCTCGACTACCTGCGAGGGAATCTATTTCATCTAAAAAAATCAGAGCAGAAGGAAATAACGCAGCGGCATCAAACACATACGCCAAATTTTGCGAACTCTCGCCATAGTATTTACTTAAAATTGATTCAATTGGAACATAGACCATAGGTATTTTACAAAGACAGGATACGACTTTTGCCATTGTAGTCTTACCCACTCCAGGATCGCCTTCAAACAGAACAGCACGTGGGCGATTGCGGGCAGGAAACTTTCTAGTCAATTTAGAAACTTCATCAAATGTATTCGGGCTTAAAATTGGCATTACTATGGACTCCAGTATTTCCTGTTTAACACTGTTATAACCAGCAATATGGTCAAAGGTGATAATATTCCCCTTCAATGCTTCCTCTGCTGGATCAAAAACAGTAACACCTAATCTTGATAAAAGCTCCTTTGGATTCGCATTTTTTTTAGAGTTTGAACCAGTTATATATTTAAAGAGAGAAATAATCACAAAAATCTCTTCACGCTTAAAGTCGCCTTTTTTAGAAATCTCTACTTTATTCTGGTTATTGTAAACTATGAATCGAAATTTAATATTGTCCAAAATTGATTTGCTATCAAATACATTTTCATTCAAAGCCTGGAAAATATAAAACCCAGGTTCAAATGTATGAATACGTATATTTTCAATATGATTCTTAATAATTTGCAGGCATTCAACTATTTGCTCTGGGGCAAGCGAGGTAGCAAGAAACTCTACTTTGACTTCATTCTTTTCAGGATAAATTTCAGGGAGTGCAATATCTCCAGAAGCAACCGCTTCAACGGAAGAAAGTTCCTTTAAAATCACTTCTTTTGCGGTAATAAAATCAATGACTGTAGATTTATTTTTATCGTCCATAGTGCTAATTCTACCGTTATTAAAAATACGTTCGTATCGTCTTTTATTCTTTAGTTGACAACGCATTTTTTTTAATTTTTTTACTCTTAAGAGGTATTTATTATGGCTGATGGTTCACTTTCTCAAGAAGATATTGATGCCCTACTCGGTGGGGGAAGTTTTGGTGGTGGCGAATCCTCTGGCGGAGGCGATAACAGCGACGACCCATTTGCGGGAATGAATTTAGGCGGTGATGGCCCGAGTTCTGATGCAATTGCAGCTGCTCTTGGTCCTGGTTTTTCTCCACCCCCTCAGACTGCTAAACCAACGGCTGGAAAAATGGGTGGATCGATGGCTTCCTCTAGCTCCAATCTAAACTTACTTATGGATGTTACCATGTCTCTTACCGTAGAGCTTGGTAGAACTAATATGTATATAAAAGATGTTTTACAATTATCCGAGGGTGCAGTCGTAGAATTAGATAAAAATATCGGGGAAGAATTAGATCTACTTGCCAATGGAAAAATTATTGGACGAGGAAAAATCATCATTCTTGATGACTATTACGGAGTACAAGTAACTCATATCATCGATCCGATGGAACGTTTGGCTATGGGTTAAGAGGAACATGAAAAGAGTAATTATTTATATTTTAGTTTTGCTTGCCTTTTCGCTTGCAATGAATTGTGATAAAAAGCCAGTTAAAGGCTTAAAGTTTGGCTTATCCATAGCGAACAAAGACGTGGATACCAATAAAGATGACAAGATAGATACAATTGGCTATTACATGGATGATGCGGGTAATTACCGTTTACTTTATAATGAGCTAGATCGAAATTTAGATGGATTCAGTGATTTAATGATTTGGGTTGGTTCCTCTGCTGCACCTAAGAAGGATGCTCAAATCAAAGAAATTGTAAAAATTCATGAAGAAGAAGATGAAGATTATGACGGTAAAGTAGATATATTAAGATGGTATCTTCCCAATGAGTTTATTGCGTTAACACAACATGACAAAGACAAAGACGGATATTTCGAAACTACTACTTATTATAATTTTAAAAAGCTACCTGTAAGAACAGAAATCGATACAAACTTTGACGGACGTGCAGATAGGATTCTTTGGGAAACGAAAGCGGAGTTAGATACAGACTTTGACGGAATCCCTGACTCTTATACGGAAGCTCCTACGAGACTTATTTTAGAAGATAACGTGCAACGAAAAGTTGGTATAAAGCCACTAGATAAAGCAACATCTTGGTTTTTAAATCCAGCTCTTGCTCCATCAGAATACCGATCAATTATTGGAAGTGGATACTTTTAAGTATCCACAAATTCGAATGGATTTAATAAACTAATTCCGCATTTTTCAAAATCGGATACATTACGAGTTACTAATATTTTATTTGATTGAATAGCAGTAGCTGCAATAAAAGAATCTGCAAGAGTCATTATATGCCCTTCGCTTTCCGATTTGCAACGGATTACGGAGGAAATATTTGCAATATTTATATCAATAGGAAGAAATTCTGGATTGAAGGATATAAATTCATTCCACCAAATTTCTAGCTTTTTTCTTTGCTCTTTTTTGACTCGATTTATTCCATAACGTAATTCATGATAGGATACTACGCTTAAGGACAATGTATCTTGCATAGCAATCCATTTGACTACGCCAGGATTTTTTTTAGGTTTTGTCAGTTCCGAAATTATATTTGTATCAATTAAATACATAATTCATCTTACACAGGTGAGCGCCAGCGTTCCCAGCGCTGAGGGTGGGGTTACACCTAACGGTAGGTTCGCCAAACTCAATAGCTTTAGCGTTGCTTCCGAGTGGGCAGGCTATTGGTTTCGCTAGCACTATTGATTTATTAGATTTATCTAATATTCTCCCTTTCATTAAAGAATACATTATTTTATTCCTTTGTGTAAGTTAATTACATATTTATCGTTTTTCGATCTGCGCGGGAAGGAAGTTCGATAGATGTCATTTTCTTTTGAGTAAGGTCATTCGAAAACTCTATGAATTTTGACCATTTACGAGTGCCGTGAACTAAAACATCTAAGTTTTTTAAACGATTATACTCTTCATAATTGACGACAACTACAGAAGGCTTTTTACGATTGTAAATCACCTGCGGTTCATTGATTGCCGAGCCAATTAATTCAGATAATTGTGAT
>JANYCR010000581.1 GCA_025360185.1 Leptospiraceae bacterium
TTAAACTTTGCTATTCGCGAAGGTGGGAAGACTATCGGCTCAGGCGTTGTGGCTGATATAATTGAGTAAAAGTATGACTGGACAAAGAATTAGAGTTAAACTAAGAGCGTTTGATCACAAGTTAGTAGATCAATCTACTTATGAAATTGTTGCGACTGCAAAAAGAACAGGCGCAACTGTTTCTGGTCCAATCCCGCTCCCAACTAAAATTGAGAAGTTTACGGTATTAAGATCTCCTCACGTGAATAAAAAATCACGTGAGCAGTTCGAAATGAGAACACATAAAAGACTTATTGATATCTTAAATACTAATGAAGATACTGTTGAAGCATTAATGAAGCTTCAACTCCCTGCGGGTGTATCAGTAGATATTAAGTCTTAAGGAATAATTATGACTAAGGGTTTAATTGGAAAAAAATTAGGCATGTCGCATATATATGCGGATAACGGGAACATGATTCCTGTGACTGTAATAGAAGTGGGTCCTTGTTTTGTTTCTCAGGTAAAAACTGTGGAAACAGACGGATACTCCGCTGTTCAGTTAGCATTTGGCAACACTAGGGAGACACAACTCACTAAGCCAGAAGTATCTCATCTTGCCAAAAACAATATCTCTCCTATGAGATATTTAAAAGAATTCGAACTAACAGGGGATGCTCCTGCTGCTGGCTCTGAAATTAAAATAGCGGATATTTTTAAAGACAATGATGTTGTTAAGGTAACTGGAATTAGCAAGGGGAAAGGATTTCAGGGGGTTGTGAAAAGATATGGTCACAGAGGTGGTCCTGCTGCTCACGGTTCTAGATTCCATCGTGCTCCTGGATCTATGGGTGCAAATTCCACTCCTTCAAGAGTATTCAAAGGGATTAAGTTACCTGGTAGAATGGGAAGTGCAAAGACTTCTATCAAAAATTTGAAAATAGTCAAAGTGTATGAGGATAAAAACATACTTTTAATATCAGGCTCTGTTCCAGGTCCTGAAAAATCAATCATTACGATTGAGAAGTTGTAGAAGGGAAAGGAATTTATATGAAAGCTAAGAAATATTCTAAAACCGGACAATCAATTGCTGAAGTAGAATTACCAAGCGAAATTTTTACAAATAAGATTAGCAAAGGTGCTATTTACGATGCAATTAAAGCAGAGAATGCAAATCTGCGTTCCGGAAATCATTCTACAAAAGATAGAGGCGAAGTGAGCGGGGGTGGTAAAAAACCTTGGTCACAAAAAGGAACTGGTCGTGCAAGACAGGGTTCCTCTCGTGCTCCTCATTGGGTTGGCGGTGGTGTGATTCATGGTCCAAAACCAAGGGATTATTCTATCCCACTTTCTCGTAATGTTAAGAAAGTAGCTGTTGTTTCTATTTTGAACAAGAAGGCTTCTGAAAGCAAAATCAATATTCTAGAAGATCTTTCTATGAGTAAGTTTAGCACAAAAGAAGTATTTAACTTATTCAAGACAATGGGTGTTACAAACGGTAATTTTAGTATTGTAGTTTCAGGCGAAGATAAGTTTCTAAAGGCTTCTGCAAGAAATATCCCAACTCTCAAGTATGTAAATGCAAAGAGAATCGTATGTAGAGATATTCTTTATAATAACAATTTGATTATTACAGAGAGTGCCTTGAAAGAAATCGTAAATCAATACAAGGATGCAAGTAAATGAATCTAGATAGCATAATCATTGCTCCTATCATCACTGAAAAGTCCCAATCTGCGCAAGAGATTGGAAAAGACATCGGGAAGAGAACCGTTAAGTATACTTTCAAAGTTCATCCAGATGCTAACAAAGTAATGATAAAAGAAGCAGTTAAAAAAATCTTTCAGGTTACACCAAGCTCAGTGAATGTAATCATGTATCATGGCAAAATGAAAAAATTCAGAAATTTTCCATCTAGAAGACCACATTGGAAAAAAGCAATCGTTACCTTTGATAATGGTGCAGTTCTAGAATTTGGTAAGGGAGTTTAAGTATGGGTATCAGAAAATTTAAACCTACTACTGCGGCTACTCGTTATAAGTCCGTTTTGGATTTTGCTGAGATAACTGTAGATAGACCACACAAACCACTCACAACTTCGTTAAATTATAACGCTGGTCGTGGAGACGGTGGTAAAATCTCTGTTAGACGCAAAGGTGGACGTGTTAAACGTAAGTATAGAATTATTGATTTTAAAAGAGTTAAATACGGAGTTCCTGCTGTTGTAAAAACATTAGAATACGATCCGTACAGAACTTCTTTCATCGCTTTAATCTCCTACAAAGATGGGGAATTTGCATACATCCTCGCTCCAGAAGGAATGAAAGTAGGTGATGTTATCGTTTCTGGTGAGAATGCTGAAATCAAAGTTGGAAATTCACTTCCACTTGATAAAATTCCTCCTGGAACTGATGTCCATAATATCGAACTCAATCGTGGTAAGGGAGCTCAAATGGCTCGTACTGCTGGTTCTTTCGCAACTGTATCTGCTAAAGACGGTGACTATGTTACTCTTAAACTTCCTTCTACTGAAGTTCGAAAAGTTCGTAAAGAATGCTTCGCAACTATCGGTATCGTTGGAAACAAGGATCATAACTTGGTTTCAATTGGTAAAGCAGGTAGAAACAGATGGTTAGGAAAAAGACCAAAAGTAAGAGGGGTTGTAATGAACCCAGTCGATCACCCGCATGGTGGTGGGGAAGGTAAAACTTCCGGTGGTAGACATCCTGTTAGCCCTTGGGGTCAACCTGCAAAAGGTTATAAGACCAGAAGAAAAGCAAGACCTAGCGATAAGTTTATCGTGCAAGGTAGAAAAAGAAATAGGAATAGAGGAAATTAATTTATGTCCAGAAGTCTTAAAAAAGGTCCTTTCATCGACGACCATTTAATGCGCAAGATTACCAAAATGAATTCGGAAGGAAATAAAAAACCTTTCAAAACTTGGTCAAGAAGAAGCACAGTATTTCCAGATATGATCGGGCATACAGTGATGATTCACAATGGGAATAAATTTATTCCGGTATATATCAATGACAACATGGTTGGACATAAGTTAGGCGAATTTGCTCCAACTAGAACTTATCGTGGTCACTCAGGTGCCGATAAGAAGGTTAAAAAATAGGAGTCTCTAATGGAAGCTAAAGCTGTAGCAAAATATGTAAGAGTTTCTGCTAGAAAAGCAAGACTAGTGGCTAATGAAGTAAGAGGCTATGATTATACAGAAGCTGTGGATATTCTTAAGTTTACTCAAAAAAGAGTAGCTGATGAAATTCTAAACGTAGTTAACTCTGCGGCGGCTAATGCAGTAGTAGCTGATGCAAAGATTGATTTAACCAAAGTCT
>JANYCR010000587.1 GCA_025360185.1 Leptospiraceae bacterium
GTTTTTAACATACTCATAACATGCAGGAATTATGCCTGAACTCTCCCTGATTTTGTATTTCTTGTTGTATTTCTGGCTTTTTAAGATTATCACGGATGGGATTTGTTTTTAGAATTGGAAAAGAACGGTCACTGAGTGAAATTTTTTTCGAATGAAAAAAATTTAGTATCGAACGTGACGCTAATTGTAAAAAGCACTATTCTTGATTGAACTCATTTCAGTAGAAAGTTTTCCGATTGACATTTTTTCTTTTTGTCGATAAACCTCAATTACAGGGAATTTATGAACACAAAAATGCAAACGGAGAAAATCAGCTTTGAAATCCCGGAGGGTTTCCTTCTGGCTTTAAACGAAACCCAAGAAGAATTTACTTCTAAAGTTCGTTTGATTATTGCAATGGAGTTATTTCGAAATCATAAACTATCTGTTGGAAAAGCTGCTGAACTTTCTGGTCTTTCAAAAGAATTGTTTGAGCTGGAACTTTTCCGTAGTAATATTCCTCTAATCGATTATTCCGCTGACGAATTAGAAAAAGAATTACAAATCTTGAATCAATTCTAATTGTAGCAGATGCCTCTCCTTTAATCAGTCTGGCTTTTTGAAGATTACCACCGATGAACACGGATTAACACCGATGGGTTTAGGCGAGGAGATGGTCACTAAGTGATTTTCGCTTGTGATTCAATATGAATATACATAAAAAGGAAAAATTTTATTTATCAGTTGGTTGCGAAAATTGTATCGAATGTGACGCTGATATAAAAAAGCAATTTCTGAATGGAAAAGTTTTTAAAGTAGAAAATAAATTAGCAGTCCAATTGGAACGTTAGGCGTTTTATTAAGATTGAAAAAGTTAGGTAAGGTTGATAAAATTGAGCCACTGATTGATATATTAATAAAAAGTAATATTCGTTTTAGTGAGGATTTAATAGCGAAAGTTTTAAAGTTGGCGGATGAGTCTTGATGTTTGCTATTCCTTTGCTAGTAATTACCTTTAAGTTATAACAGGAAAAGAAATATTTCTCTAACGAAATTAAAAAGGTGAACTAATGAACGAAGATTTTCAATCAATTGTAAACAAAATGCCTGAATTTATGAAGTTAATTCTTGCGAAACCATTTTCAAATCGTGATTCTTTAGGGAAGCTTCCTGTTAAGGGTATTTATATTTTCTTTGAGAATAAAGAAGCTGTTTATGTCGGTCGTTCTAATAGATTAAGGAAACGCTTGCTTGAGCATAGTCGACAAGGGTCTACTCATAATTCTGCTTCATTCGCTTTTAATCTTGCGAAAAAGGAAGCTGAAAAGTTGATGATTAACATTGATAAAAAAAGAAGCGAATTAGAAGCCGATGGCACTTTTAAAGATTTGTTTTACAATGCTAAAAATCGAGTCTCAAAAATGGAAATAAAGGTTTTAGAAATAGAAAATCAAATTGAGCAAGCTATTTTTGAGATTTACGCTGCAATAGAATTGCAAACTGACAGTGATTTTGGAACTCATTAATTTTATTTGTTTTGATCCGAAACGAAGAATCTTTCTTATTATTGGTGGAGATAAGGCTAATGATAAAAAATTTTATGAACGTATGATCGCTAATGCTCAAAAGATTTATTTTGAGTTTTTAAAGGAGTTATAAATTATGAAAAATTTAAAAAAGAAAAAACCAAAAGACTTTTTTGCTTTTGCTGAATCAGTCATGTCCAAGAAAGAAATCAAAAAGGCTTACTCCAAAGCAGATAATATGATTTTTAAGTTAAAGTTAGCAGAACTCCGAAATAATTTTGGAATTAAGCAATCAGATTTAGAAGGATTTTCACAAGTTAGTGTTTCTCGAATCGAATATAGAAATGATATTAAAATTTCTACACTGATTGATTACATTCATGCATGTGGGCTTGGTCTAGAAATCAAAGCAGTTCCCTTAAAAAAAAGCAAAAAAGAAGAATTTGTTCTATTAAAATCCTCTATTTAAAACTTTCTCACCCCGCCAACTTCTCTTTCATAAATCCGACCATACGGTTAAACGCAAGTTGCCCCTCTTCGGTATTAAAAAAGAAATGAGGAATTCCATGAGGTAAATCTATGATAACCGAAATCGCAATTCTTAAAATCAAAATTTTGCTCGAAATGTTCAAAAATTAATTCATACTTCTATCTTAACTAAAATCTGCTTATATTACTGGCATATTTTTTAATTTATAGGTATTTTTACTAGGTAAACATAGAAATTTCCAATCTTTTTCCTTTCTATTATCCATTAGAACAGGATTTCTAAGTCCTTGCCAGTCCAAAACTACAATTTAATTTAACAATGTCTCTACTTCCAAGCTTTTTTGGCACGATTCCTGCATATATGTAAAGAATACATCGATTAGGAGCAGTTTAGTATGTCGAAAATAAAAGAATTTTTTAAAGTAGGAAGCCCTTCCACATTATTCAGTGCGTTTCTATACTTTGATATTAGTTTTATGATCTGGGTTATGATTGGGGCACTTGGAATTTTCATTACCGATGAGTTCGGGCTAACTCCTGCACAAAAAGGGATGCTAGTTTCTATTCCTCTACTCGGCGGAGCTTTGCTTCGAATACCAATGGGAATTTTTTCCGACAAGTTCGGTTCAAGAATAGTAGCGTTATGCGGCATGATTGCCACGATGATTCCTCTAACTATCGGATGGCTCTTTGCTACTTCCATGAATGAAGTTTACCTCATGGCAATCCTACTCGGTGTAGCAGGTGCAAGTTTCGCCGTTGCACTTCCACTGGCTAGTAAGTGGTATCCTCCACAATACCAAGGTCTTGTAATGGGTATCGCAGGAGCGGGTAACAGTGGTACTGTGTTCGCAACCTTCTTTGCTCCACGACTTGCAAAGGTATACGGTTGGCACGCAGTGTTTGGACTCGCTTTAATTCCTTTAGCTATTGCGTTTATCGTTTTCTTTTTTCTTGCAAAAGATAGCACTTTAGTAAAATCACAACCAAAATCTATAGCAGACTTTTTAAAACCACTGCGCTCTAGAGATGCTCTTTTATTTAGCTTATTTTATTCGATAACCTTTGGTGGTTTCGTTGGACTGGCAAGTTTTTTACCAATCTTCTTTCACGATCAATTTGCTCTCGATAAAATTACTGCTGGTAATGCTACCGCCTTATGCGTATTAGCCGGAAGTTTTGTTCGTCCAGTAGGTGGATACTTGGCTGATAAATTTGGAGGTGTAAAAGTATTAACTATTATTTTTCTCATCATAGGCGCACTTGCTTTTGTAATTTCAGGAATGCACTCCCTCCCAATCACACTCACTAGTTTCGTAGCTTTAATGCTTTGTCTCGGAAGTGGAAATGGTTCTGTATTCCAATTAGTCCCTGTTCGTTTTAAAAATGAAGTAGGGGTCATCACCGGTTTCGTAGGAGCATTTGGTGGACTTGGTGGATTTTTTCTTCCAAACATTTTAGGAAGTATTAAATCTTTAACTGGCTCTTACTCTTACGGATACATCGTATTTGGCGTTATTTCACTTACAGCGGCAGCGGCTCTCTTTTATATTAATTACGCAATTTGGGTAAAAGAAAACTGGAATACCACAGAAGAGCCAGTCGTGGCTTAATTATCTGTCATGGTGAGGTTCTCGAATCCATGACTTTACCGAGTAGAGTCGCCCTTCGAGAGCCTCAGGGTGACAACTTTTGAAACAATACAATATATAGAAATTACACAGAGGACATATGAAACCAAGCAAAAAAATACTAGTCATTGGCAATGGGATGGTAAGTCTCCGATTCTGCGAGAAGCTCGTAGAATATAGCGGCTTACAAGAATACTCCGTTACTATTCTCGGAGAAGAATTTAGACCTGCATACGATAGAGTACATCTATCCGAATTCTTTGCGGGCAAAACTGCGGATGATTTAGTATTATCCCCTGCTTCTTGGTACAAAGAAAACGGAATTGAATTAAAGCTTGGGGTCAGAGCTGAGTCCTTTGATAAAGATAAAAAAAATGTTTTGGCAAACTCTGGAGAAAAATTTTCCTACGATATTTTAGTATTCGCTACCGGTTCAAATCCATTTGTTCCGAACGTAGAAGGAATTGAAAAAGAAGGAATTTATTTTTATCGCACCATCGAAGACTTAGAAGCGATGACCGAGTACGGCAAACAAGCAAAAACCGCTGCCGTAATCGGAGGTGGACTTCTAGGTCTCGAAGCGGCTAAGGCTATGTTAGACTTAGGTCTTAAAACACATGTGATTGAATTCTCTGAAAGACTTATGCCAAGGCAAATTGACAATAAGGGTTCTCAAATTCTTGCCAGTAAAATTGAAAAACTTGGTGTTACAGTTCATTTAAAAAAAGATACAGTTCGTTTTATGGGTAACGAAAAAGTAACTGGTATGTATTTTAAGGATAATACAACATTAGACGTTGATATGGTTGTAATCTCTGCAGGAATCAAACCCCGCGATGAAGTAGCTCGCTTCGGTGGAATTAGAGTAGGCGAGAGAGGTGGGATTATTGTAGACGATTCTTTAGAAACTTCCGAGAGAGGTATATACGCGATAGGCGAAGTAGCTTTACATAAAGGAATGATCTACGGACTAGTAGCCCCTGGTTATGATATGGCTGACGTTCTTGCATCAAACCTCTGTGGTAAATCGAAGAAGTTTGAATCTGCTGATATGTCTACCAAGCTGAAATTGGTTGGCGTAGACGTTGCTAGTTTCGGAGATGCATTTAGTGAGTCGGCAAAAACTCTACCGATTGAATTTACAAACCATCTAAAAGGAATTTATAAAAAATTCATTTTGAGTGAAGACGGCAAATACTTATTAGGCGGAATTTTAGTTGGAGATGCAGAGCAGTATGGACAACTCCTACAGATTATGCAAAATAGAATCGTACTTCCAAAAGATCCGGATGGACTTTTTGTGGGTGGACCTACTGATGGGGAAGCGTTTAAGACTGATTTGCCTGACACTGCAAAAATCTGTTCCTGCAATAATGTAAGTAAAGGTGATATAGTTTCTTGTATAAAAGACAATGAAATCTTTGACATAAATGGAATCAAGTCTTGCACGAAAGCGGGAGCTGGTTGTGGTGGATGTATCCCAATGGTGACTGATATTCTAAAAGCCCAGATGAAAGTAATGGGAAGAGTTGTTACCAATCATTTGTGTGAACATTTTCCGCATAGCAGACAAGAACTGTATCATATCGTAAAAATCAAAAAATTAAAGAACTTTAACGACGTCATCCGCGATGCTGGTAATGGAACCGGTTGCGAAATATGTAAACCTGCTGTTGCTTCCATACTCGCAAGTCTTTGGAATGAGAATATCCAAGACCACGCTACTATCCAAGATACGAATGATCGCTACTTGGCAAATATCCAACGAGGTGGGACTTACTCCGTTATACCTCGAATTCCTGGTGGAGAAATTACCCCTGAGAAGCTAATCGCCATTGGACTCGTTGCCAAAAAATACAGCCTCTATTGTAAAATTACAGGCGGACAAAGAATAGATTTGCTTGGAGCAAAAGTAGATGAGCTTCCTATGATTTGGAAGGATTTAATCGAAGCAGGTTTTGAAAGCGGTCATGCTTACGGAAAAGCTTTACGAACTGTAAAGAGTTGTGTTGGCTCTACTTGGTGTCGTTTTGGCGTGCAAGATTCTACTGGATTTGCTATTCGAGTAGAAGAGAGATACAGGGGATTACGCGCTCCTCATAAATTAAAATCCGCAGTCTCAGGTTGCACACGCGAATGCGCAGAGGCACAAAGCAAAGACTTTGGAATCATCGCCACTGAGAACGGTTGGAATTTATACGTCTGCGGTAACGGTGGAATAACCCCACAACATGCACTTCTACTCGCGAGCGACTTGGATGACGCAACTTGTATTAAATACATTGACAGGTTCTTAATGTATTATATTCAAACCGCGGATAGACTTCATAGAACTTCTACTTGGTTAAATAAATTAGAAGGTGGAATTGAACATTTGAAAGATGTAATCATAAACGACTCTCTTGGAATTTGTGAGGAGTTAGAAAAACAAATGCAATACCAAGTGGATACTTACAAATGCGAATGGAAAGAAGTCGTAGAAACTCCTGCATTACAAAAACGTTTTCATCATTTTGTAAATTCAAACGCGTCAGACGAGACTTTACAATTCTTGAGTGAGCGTGGACAGAAACGCCCCGCAGACTGGTCGAAAGAAAAAGTTAAAGTAGGAGCCTAACATGAATGCACTAAATGAAATTACCTGGACGAAAGTAGCGAATACAGATGATTTTCCGGTCGATGGTGGAAACTGTGTATTATTCCAAGGAAAGCAAATTGCCATTTTCCGCTTCGATTCTAAAGATAAATGGTTTGCTACCGACAACATGTGTCCGCATATGAAAGATATGGTTCTTGCACGCGGTATGATTGGAGACGCTAAAGGTGAACCGAAAGTAGCCTGTCCAATGCACAAAAAAACATTTTCCTTAGAGACAGGGAAATGTCTTAGCGGAGAGGATTACGAAATTTCTACTTATCCGATTAAAGTAGAAGGAAATTCCGTGTTTTTGGGAGAAGTCTAGGTTCTAAAATTAATCATCTACTTCTAAATATGATTCTTTTGGGTCTGCCGGCGAATAATATACAGTAACCGGTTTATCTAATTGGTAACTCTCAATTGATTTCTCGGCAGATTCTTTGGTACTATAAAAAAATCTCATATATCCTATTTTACTTGATTCATATTCTTTCCCACTAACTTCATAAATATACTTCACAAGAATATGATATCGAGTGCTACTACCCAATCCACCACTTGTATAAATTTCTCTATGAACTATCTTTCCCGTTGTAATTTTTAATTCTGATTTCACAGGAAAAGAACAAAACAAAGAAAAAGATAGAAAAATAATGGCTGCTAAGAAGCAAATTTTTTTACTTACAAATATTTTCATTTTTATCCGCGGATAACAAACAATAAACGATTTATTTTAATTCGTTTACGATTTCGCGATCTGGCTCAATCCAGGATTGATTTAAATCCTTTGTATTAAGTGAAACAAATTCTTGTTTTTGACGAATCAATGTTTTATTTCTAAAGAATAAATTAATTTTACCTAATTTATCTGGTACAGGACACTTAACGGTATAAATATTTTTCTTAAAACTAAAGGAAGATATTTCAGAATCGTTCACAAAATAATAAACTGGTTTTTGCACGTCTAAAGACTTCATGTAGTCGTATGAGCCTCCATTGTGAAATAATAGCTGTATGTCGATAGAAGTATCTTCCACTGGAGAAAGAGTATTACTTATTCTAAATTGAATTCCCTCTGACTTAATGAGTTTCTCCGTGTTTGCCTTAAAATCATTTTCTCTATGAGCGATCAGAGGTAATTTTAGATTTCTTAAAGCAGGATTTAATTCTAAATAGCTTAACTCTTCTTCCCCAATAAATGCTGCATCAAAGCCTGCTTTATTTAAAAGATTGAAATGAGCCCGCATATTTTCGCCTGTTCCTGAAAAGTTTCCACCCGAAATTAAAAATACTTGTCCGCGGTGGTCATAAAATCTTTTAGATTCCTGTCTTTTTAATTCAGCTATAGTAGCTAATCCTTTTCGTCCATCTAGATCGAATTCATATCGACCATTCATATCACAAAAATAAAAAATAACAAACTCTTTATCCGTCAGAGAAATTGGCTGATTAGAAATAAAGCAAAGAATGGAAACAAAAAAAAGGATTATTTTTTTCATATTCCTATTATCGTCTCATTACGTAATCTTCTCCATTATTTGGGGAGGATTTTCGAAGGAATAAGCGATTCCGAGCATCTAATCCTAAAATGACTTGGTATAAATCTGTTAAAATCGGACGGGAGGAATAATAGCCATGACCTAGTCCACCTAATCCCATCACAGGTGCATCAACTGGATTTACATTAATCATATCGATGCCTTGGTATTTTTCACAAGAGCCGAGGCGTTTAGTTTGATTTATCTTACTTGAGGCAACGAGAGCGTTATCCCCAGGGGAGCAATACACAGTTATGCGCTCTGCGAATTTTTTTAAATTCTCTGCAATTCCTTTAAACTCAGAGGAATCAAAGTCAGGCGCATTTAAAACCATCTGCTGAATGAGCTTTTCACTTTTTTCTCGATTCAAATTTGCAACTGCAGGTAACACAACCTGATGCCCCATGGAATGAACAATTAAGTGAATCTTCTTCTTTGTCGCTTCTAGTTTAGATAAAAAATCCTTAAAGGTAAAAATAGAATCTTTTGCATTTTTTAAATTATTTTGGTAAGTCCCTTTAATTAATAGTTGAGTGAGCATCCCTTCTTCCGAGCCCGCAGGCCAAGAGAATAACACCACTTCGCCGGCAAATTTTAGATCATACTTAATTTGTGCTGCACGCAAAACAGCTTCTTCAAATTTCACATTGAATCCATGCACAAATACTATAATTTCTGGAAATTGATTTTTTGAAATTTCAGTCTTTAATGCTTCAACATTTGCAATAGACTGATGATTTTCTAGTTTGAAATATTTTTCAGGACTACCTGCCGCATCCTGATCAAGACTTCCTATATCATGAGAAGCAGGAACGACTACTTCGCAAGCTCCAAATTTTTCCGTATCAATCTGAGTAGAATAGTAATTATTTGAACAAGAAACGTCAGACGAAATAGTCTTTCGCAGAGTGGAGAATAAAACTCGAACAGGAACGGTTGTATCGTATGAATTAGCAATTCTTTCATTCAACTGAGTTCTTATATCTTTTACTTCAGGCGCGGTCGTGCAGCAATTGTAGATACTTAAAACTAGAATGCAAAATAGAATTTTATTCATAAGAACCTCATTAAATTTGATTTATTAATTTTATCGCTGTTGATAAACTAAATATCTCCGCATTAGTCCAGTCATTTCGAAGGAGTAGACTAAGACGTTATGCGCTCGAAATGACGAATTTCAATTAAAAACTAAAGCCTTTTATAAAACTAGAAGGATTAACGGATCTATCGTTTTTTATTACTTCAAAATGTAAATGTGCCCCGAAGCAGTAGCCAGTACAACCCGATCTAGAAATTACTTTACCGCCTAACACATAGTCACCTTCGCGAACGTATAACTTTGAATTATGCGCATACAGTGTTTTTAAATCCCCACTGTGTTCGAGTATAACTACGTTTCCATATCCGCCCATCCATCCGCTGTAAATTACTTTACCGGATCTTGCTGCACGAACTGGCTCATAGTTAGACTTCAAATCCAGCGCCTCATGAAATTGATATATCGGGTAAGAGCGCCAACCAAATCCAGAAGTGATTATATTAGAAACTACAGGGGAATACCAAACGGGTGTTGGATCAGGAATAATTGCTCCGGGAAGAAATATTTTTTGACCAGGCATAAAAATATCTGCCTCATCTAATTTATTTTCTTCCATAATTTCATCGATGCTTACTTTATAGGTGCTTGCCACTTTCGCCAGGGTGTCGCCATTTTTAAATTTATATAAAAGTCCTCGACGATTCGGAATACTTAGAACATTTCCTGGATAAATTTTATCCGTCGGTTTTAAATTGGATGCCTCCCGAATTGCTTCAGGCGTAACATTAAAATGGGAAGATATGGATTGCATTGTATCTGTTTCTTTAACACGGTATGAAATGTGTTTCACTTTTCCTTTGTTAGAATCAGATGATTTGATAATAGCCAATTTTTGTTCTTCTGTTTGCTTTAAATAATTCTCGTCTGCATTCTTTGCAAGTTTATCACGCTCGTCATTTTCTACGATTTCTTCTTGCAAAACTTCCTGTGGTTCAATCATAGCGGAGGTAGGGTTAGTTCCTAGAACAAGATAAGAAGTAATGAGAGTTGCAATTGTAAAAAGAGGAATAATTTTGAAATGATTTTTCTTGAAGTCTATGTCACCATACACTAAACCTTTATCTCCAATAAATGAATAATGCAAATTACCCGCACCTAGATAAATCAAGGTAAACTTTTCCGTGCGAAGTAATTCTTTACCATGAGGCAGTTTTCTTGGCTTTTGGAATATCATATACTAATTTACTCAATAATTGTAACTATCGACAAGACTAATTCAAGATTAAAATAACTTGAATCAAGAGTATTTTCCTAAAAAGGGTTAATTCCTTTATATTTTCGACTCTTTTTTAGACAAGTACATTACTTTTATCATTATCGGCAGATTCTTATTCTAGCCGTTCGTCCCCCTGGAAGATATTCTTTTTTTGCTTTTTCTTAGCAACTGTCTTTTCAGGCTTAACCGGTTCTTGTAATTCTGATTTATTGCTTACTGATTTTTTCTTCTTTTGCTTTATAGGG
>JANYCR010000591.1 GCA_025360185.1 Leptospiraceae bacterium
TGCGTAAGTTCAACAAATATACTGCAAAGTATGGCTAACACGAATAAGCCGGCTTGGAGTGAGAGAGTGGACAGCTTCCGATATAGTCCACTCTCGAAGTGGATACTCGCAGTTAGGTGACCGTGCCGCAACTCGTACGAAGCTCTGCTTTTAAAAAAGCAATTTTCAAACTGCTGCGTAACAGTCTCAGCTAACATCAATTAATCTCTTTCAAATTATATTTTTTAAATATTTAATATTTCAAATTCATACACTCAATTAATTCTCTTTTCCCAAATTGAACAATTTGAATATCGTTTTCAATTTCCTCCATCATTTCTGGATGATTGTGGGAATAGTAAAAAATAAATTTCTTTGATTTACTTAGGCTACTTAATTTAGTAATGTCTTTTTTTAATTTTCTATTGTTGCTATGATCAACTACAGAAAATACTTCTGCTACTATTGATTCATCTTCGGTATAAATATCAAATCCACTTTTCGTTCCAATATTCATATGGTAAATTTGTTCTCCGAATTTCTTAATTAAATAATCTACGCCTAAAAATACAACGAGATTTGAGAAAGTCTGATTAAGCTGTTCTATAAAATTTAGTCTCTCATTGTAAAACGGTTGATACCCAGTATCCTTAAATTTTAAATCATAAAGTAAAAATAGGGATTCCTGTTTCATAATCTTTTCTAGCGAATATTGAGATTTCTGTGCCGAACATTTAATTTTAATAATATTACTCTTAACGCAATCCAAGTTAGAACAGATTAACGGATCAATTGTTTCAATAATTATTCCTCCAAATTTATGCTCATCAGCCCAGCATTTCTTGCTATCTACATAGCAAATATGTTCATCTTCATATTCTTCTCTAGTATCTGCATAAAAAGCAGAGAAGCCGCCACTAAGATCAATATTTTCAAATAATAAAGGTCTCCCGTTTTTTGATACAGCTCTTGATGAACAGTCTTCACATAAATAATTCGGGTATCTAGCTTGAAAGGGTATCTCAGTAAAACATATTTGACAAAGTTGTTTTTCCATTTTTTAATTCCTTAGTTTATTTTGTAGGTAATCGGTGGCTTATCTATATATTCCGCTACATTAAATTCTTGTTTCCTTGATTTAAGAGTTGCAGTTAATCTACTCCCATTAATTGGATAGATAAAGGATTTATATTCACTAAACGACCAGTTATTAAAGCCGATCTTTGCTTCATAATCGTATCTACGAATCCAGACATTGTAATTGTAGTAAATGCTTTAATTTGAATATTGTCGATTGAACGGAGATTTAAAAGTAAAGAGGACTGATTTTTATTAGCATAATAATTTAGTTTTTCTTGAGATTCATAGCTTGCTTGAAAATGATAAATTTTTCCTAAATCGGATGCTTTTGCATTTCTAATCGAGTTGCTTTCTATTCTCCACGAATATTTCGACGTTTCTTTCTCAATAGAATTAAATGCTACATTGAAGCCACTTTCAAAATCATTGTTTTTAAAATGAGGAATCATTTCTTGAATTATTAATCCAGCATCTTCATTTGAAATTATCCATTCTAAACCGTAGCCTAATTCTATTCGAAGTTTTCCTTCATCTTTTGCTAACAAAACCAGGCACCCATTATTAAGATACTTCTGTCCAACTCCTAATCTATTTGCCAATTTTGTTGAGTAATTATCTAGGTTTTCACCGTTTAGTGATTGAATAGTAACTGCGAATATTTGAACTGATGTATCATTATCAATTTGTTTAAGTTTTTCTTCTGTTTCTTTAATAAAAGCCGGACTAACTAAATTAGCCTGATCTTCAATATATTTTGACTTTTGGCTTTGAACGGAAGCACATGTAATAAAGATAAAGCAAAGCAAGAGTATAAGTTTTTGGTTTTTCATTTTTTCCTCTAATATTAATTTATAAGGCATGTCACCTAACGTTAAGAGTATCCGACGTGACTTTGAAACTCGAAAGTGCGGTAGCACCTTTTGAGTTTCAAAGTCATGTCTCCAAGCCGAACTACTTCTAGCAAGTCCCGTGACTGAGTGTAGGGCGCAAAACTTGCATTATCTTCTCTTGCAAGTTTTGTGACCGGATCGAAGGCACTGGACTTGCATTAGTCTGACTAACACGATTTAGCCGGCTTGGAGCGAGAGAGTGAACAGCTTCCGAACATAGTCCACTCTCGAAGTGGATACTCGCAGTTAGACGGTGTTTTAGGTTCGCGTAATACAACTAAGCCCTAACTGACGCTTTACTAAAACCAGACCCGACACGATGTCGGGTGTAATACTTGCTCCGTTCTACTTTTCTAATTTTTTTTAGAGGATACTTATCATTTATCACACGATATAATTTTTCTCGTTACGGATTCCCTCTAGGTCTATGACCATTCTCTTGTTCAAATTTAGAAATATATTCGTTTTCAATTTCTTTTGCTTTGATTCTTCCCTGAATTCCAGTCAATAGGACATTGGCAAAATATTGTATATATCCCACTAGGCGATTAAATACAGTTACTTGTTCATTCGCTCTTGACGAAGTGCCATCTGAATTTAAGGGTTTTCCGCAAATCCCATATTTATAAACTGTATTACTTTCTGAATCTATAATTTCATAGAGGTGGTGCTCATCCATATTTTCATTGGAGTTTTTATGAATACCCATTTCACTTTTCGCCAAAAACCATTTTCTTTAAATCGAAATCATCATCCCATCCTTTACTATTGGAAAAAGTTTCTGGAATATGTTTTGGTACATAGTTCATTTCTTTGCTAGATTTGATTTTATAAGCCTCAGCAGGCAAATATAGAATTGCCTCAAAATCAGAATTTTTTGGCATTAATTTAGGATTAGATAATACTCTTGAATAAAAATCTTTACCTTTTGCGACTACCAATGCTCTGGTAAATAAAAATATATCAGGAGAAAAGGATGAAGAAATTTCTGTATAGGAATATTCTCCAATATGTCTCGCATGTTCTTTTGTATCCAGATAAAATAATTTTTCAGAGAGTATTTCTTTGAATTGGAAAATATTTTCTGAGGATAATGACACTAATCTGTCAAGTAGAGGTGAAAGAATTTTTGAATCCGTTTCCTGATTCCAATCTATTAGGTCTATCAAGTCCCAAAAATAATCTTCATTTAATATAATATTTGTTTCCTCTTCTAAAAAGGTCACAATTACATTTGTATTACTTTGAATTTTAGGAAGTTGATTTAATTCAATTCTTCCATTTTCGTATTTACCTTTCACTGAAATCATAATTGGCTCCCTTTTTGACTCTAGATTACTTAAAATAAAATGACACCATTTTTTTAGCTCCAATTAAAAATTCATAATCTAATTTTTCTATTAGTTTCTTACGACTACTTGGATGTCAACCTTAAAGCCTCATACTAGAACTGGTAAAATTTTAAACCAAAACACAGAGAATATATTTCTTGCATCTTATTCTAACTATGTTTTGGCTATAGCTATTTTAGTTTACGAAAGCACTGTTACTATTGTTTCTTTTCACGAAGTATAGTCCGAATTGCTAAAGTTGCTTCCTCTGCTAGCGTAGTGGAAATTACACCTCCACCCATTTTTTGAATCAGAGTTGGATCTTTAAGCATAACACTAATAGACGTACCACCTGATGTTGTAAGTGCAAAAGATTCTGCGGCATTCATTTGTAATTGCACCTTATTAAATATGACGGTTTTACTTTCTGTTTTAGTGGAGACTGAAACTACATCTTTATAGAAATATTCATCAGTACTTTCATTTAGCGGATTTCCAGTCATAAAATCGAAAACGCATTTGTAAGCAAGTAGTTGATTTGCACCAAAATTTATAACGCATACCTCAATAGGATTAAATCGTAAATTCGCATCTTTCCCTTTTTTAAATGCAATTTTTGCTCCTGCAACATCCCATAATTTAGGACCGGTAATAAACACTGCCGTTCTTGTAAGTTGTGCTTGCTCAATTCCAAATTTGCTCAAGGCTTTTTTTCCGAGTTCTTCTAAGTCTTCTCTCAAATAAGCATCAATTTGTTGATCGGTTGGCATATTTTTAAAGTGTTTGTAAATAAGAAATCCTCCACCAGCCATCATAAGGAGACCGAAAAAGAAAATGCCCCCATTGAATTCCTTGCTAAAGCTACTAATAAAAAGCAAAAAGCCAATTGCAGCTAAAATTATTCCAACAGTTGGCTTAGATTCAAAATACATTTTGATCCGCTTTCTTTTATCCATAAATTCCTCCAGAATTTAAAATAGATTTTCGTTATACGGATTTCTAGCTCACTTATACGCTTGACTAAAAACAATTCACTGTAAAGTCTTTCCGAGACACGATGTCGAGGAAACCTACTCCTGAATATCTCAACGTCAGTTCCTTTTCAGAGCGTGGTCGAACCTAAAATGCCGTCTAACGTTAAGCGTATCTGACGTGACTTTAAAACTCGAAAGTGCGGCAGCACCTTTTGAGTTTTAAAGTCATGTCTCCGAGTCGTCCGTATACTAGCAAGTCCTGTGACTAATCTTCACTAGGCGCAGGACTTGCTTAAGTCCGACAAAAAAACACTAAAGTTCAGCTATGACAACCATATAGACTCGGAGCAAGAAACACCGCAACTACAAAACTTAGCGGTGTTTC
>JANYCR010000592.1 GCA_025360185.1 Leptospiraceae bacterium
ATTTTTAACACCCCTTTGTATTTTTCGATTCTCCACTTCTTCTTCAAAAAATGGCAAAAGTTTATAAAAATCTTCTGGCAATAAACCAAGATTCGCTTGGCTACTTCTAACATCGGAAAGTATTCTATCTATGTCCATAAGAACAATATTTTAAATCCCAAAATTTGTACAAGTCTAATTTACCAACAAGTCTAATATGATTTCATAAAATTTATTCGCGCCAGGAATCGAGTAAGAACATACCCCAAGATTCCTGAATCAGCTTACCTAGAAGAGAAGGAACCCATCGCTGCCAGTTTTTCTATGAAAGAAATTCCAGCCTTACGCTCTATTTTTATTTTTAATAAAGATTGCAGGATTGACTCGAACGATATATTGGAAGTGAAAATAGAAACGGATGACTGGTTCGTCTATAGCAGTGATTCCTACGATTGGGTAGGCGAATCAGTGGCTAATCTTCATTTGTCACAATAAATACTTAAACTTCTTTTTCTTAGAACGATAGACGATATAGTCAGAGTCGAGGGTAACGATATTATTAATTCCCTCTTCTTCAGAGATAAGAAGAAGGCTTGCATCGGCTAAATCCATTGGAATGTTTTGATACTTCAAGATGAGAGTTCTAATCTTTTCAAGAGAGGTTTTATCCTGCGGACTTATAATAAGCGGATTTCTTTGTAGCCATTTTAAAAAGTCAGATTGCACATTTGGATTGAAATTCAAAAAATGCATTGTTTCTGTGATGACTGGCCAAGTAGTATAAAACTTTCCTGGATAGTTTTTAAAGAAAGTTTGCACTCTTAGACTATGCGTATCGGATTTATCGAATAGGGCAATTAAAGGACCTGCATCAAGTAGAGTGCTTTGCATTTAGTCTTTCTTTGAGTTTTTTCTTATAATTAACCGAGTTGTCAGAAACACCGCTTCCATATTTCCCAAAGAACTCTGCGCCGAGTTCATAGGCTGAATTTGTATCTTCAAATTTTTTAAGATATTCCTCTAGTGCGTTTCTCAGAAGCTCAGACTTAGTAGTCTTTTTTTGCAGAGAAACTTCTTCTAGTTTCTGTTCTAGTTCAAATGGTAATCTTAGCGCTAACATGTATAACATTGTGTTATACATGCTTAAAGCTGTCAAGACTTTTTTAGGTAGTCGGTAGTTACCGGACTGTCCAGCGGGCAGTTGCCCATTGTCTAATTAGGCTTAGACGAAAAAAACTTCTCATTTCTTTTTTCTTACTTGACAATTTGAAAAAAATGATACAAATAAAACGATTTTTTATTTGAGGAAGGTGGGCTTTGAAAGGAAGATTTATTTTTTTACTGCTAGCTGGAGTAGGTTTTACAAATTCACAGGCAGAGATTTTAAATTATCGTAAATCGAAACCCAAAGAAGAATTGCAAACTCAGGTTTCAATGGGGGAAGTAAAAGAAGTTTTGAAGAGTATTCCATCAACTGAAACTCGTGAGCATATAAACGAATTTATTCCGAAACCAAACTCTCCACCAATTCCTGAAAGAGAAAAAATAATTGTTCCTATGACTCCACCGTCTGAACCGCCCAAGCCACAGGTGAAACAGACTACTCAATTCACTCGCCCTTATAACCAAAAGCTTATCACTATCGTAAATTTCTCTGCCAATCCGGAAAACCCTCATAAAGGAGTAGTTTATAGCCCGATTGAAATTGGCTCTGTTCTTTCTTCTATGGAAGGTCGCGTTGTAGCAATTGATTATATGGATGGCTATCATAACTATGTTATCTTAGAGCATCCGAATGGTTTTTTTACCGTTTACGGAAATTTGGACGAGGTCTTTGTAGGTGAAGGGCAGACTGTTAAAAAAGGTGCTGTTTTAGGAAACCTCGTAAAGGAAAAAGGATTGTATTTTCAAGTCAATCAGGGAAAAAAGACTCTAGATCCAATCAGTTTAATTAAAAGTTAGATAAAAAGATTGGTTTTTTGACGAATGATATTATAATAGTGAAAATAGAAGGGATATACTCTTGGCAGGACCAATAATACGAAACTACAAAGCTGGCTCGATTGTCTATTTTGAAAAGGACAGGGCAGAAGATATTTACGTCTTACAAAATGGACGTGTTATTCTTACGTACATGTCTGTAGACAGTAAAATGGAAATCAAAGAAGATGTGAAACTCGGCGAGTTCTTTGGCGTAAAATCAGCTCTCGGTCGTTACCCTAGAGAGGAAACGGCGCAAGTGATTGGCGGAGCTAGTATTTTAGTTTTTAAACTTGCTGATTTCGAAGTATTCGTAGCAAACAAAACTCATCTTATCCTCAAGATGATGAAAGTATTTTCCAGTCAACTCCGTCAAATTCATGGAAAGGTTCGTGAGAATCTAGGTCAGTTTGGAGATCAAAAATCACCTGCATTTGAACTCATGAATGTCGCCGAAGTTTTTCATAAGACTGGCAACTTCGAGCATGCTATCTACGCATATAATAAATACTTATCTCATTATCCTACCGGCACTTATGCTAGTCGAGCACAAGAGTTGTCAAAAATAGCAGCCAAGAGTTCTATGTTCCCATCCAATATGCCTGAATTGGTTTATGAAATGGAGCGCCGTTCTGATGGACCAAAACCAGCCACTATTAGCCCTGCTAATCCAGCAGCAACTGCTACTAGAATACAGGCACTCAGTTCTGATCTTTCTATTTCTGATTCTCTTACTGAAGCTGATGATTTGTATGAGTCAGAAGAATTCCAAGCGGCGCTAAATGCCTATAAACCTCTTCTTACGATGCCACCGACCGCACCGGGTGATGATAAATCAATTGAAAAGGCGTATTTTGGCTATGGAATGTGTCAACTCAAGTTAGAGTTATGGGATGTTGCCTACACTTCATTATCCACATATGTTAAGAAATATCCTAAAGGTGAGAGAGTCAAAGAGACAATTTATAATTTAGGTTTTATATCTGAGAGTAAAGGTGAAAAAGACAAAGCAATTATGTTATACACTAAAGTTACAAGTCTTCCTCCTTCCGATGAGTTTACGGCTAAGGCTAATTCTGAAATTGCGAGATTAAGAGGGTAATATTATGCTAGAAGCAATGTTTGGAAAATTCGGAAAAGTCTTTAAGCCTAACGAAATTATATTTTGTGAATATGAACCAGGGAATGATTTCTATCTCATCCAAGAAGGTCAAGTTAAGATTACGAAGACTGTTGGCTCTTCTATTAAGACTTTAGATGTTTTAGAGTCTGGAGATATCTTTGGAGAGATGGCAATTTTAGAAGAACAGCCTCGTTCTGCAACTGCCGTATGCATTAACGAAGTTCGTGCTTTAAATTTTAACCGTGCCAACTTTGAATTACTGATGACTAAGAATCCACAGCTTGCTCTTCGCGTTCTTACGATTTTTTCTACTCGTATTTATGATGCTAAGAGACGACTCATGATTTTACTAATGGATGACATCATTGGAAAAGTCTCCGATGTATTTATGATGCTTTATGAAAAACAGGGGATTAACGATCACCAGAAAGAAGTTACGCTCAAAGTAACTGTTGATGACGTGGGGCATTGGTGTGGTCAGCCTGTTGGAGAAGTCCAAAAGGTTCTAGCGCAATTAAAAAAGACCGGTAAGATAGATATATATGCAGACAGAGTAGTTGTTCATAATATCCAAGAATTCCAACGCATAGTTGCACAAAAACGTAAAGAAAAGTAACAGTAATCATTTTGCTCCCGTAGCTCAGGTGGATAGAGCATTTGTTTCCTAAACAGAGGGCCGCTGGTTCGAATCCAGTCGGGGGCAATCTTTTTATATATTACAAGAACTGCTTATTATAGAGCTTCCAAAATTTGTCGTTGGGAATTCTCTTCGTATCGTAGGCACAGAAATCTTTTTTGATTGAATTTAAAAAATACATATCAATCTTACCTTTGTTCTTTGCTTCGATTTTACCTCGATGTTCGAAATCGAAAAAATCTTTTACAAGTTCATAGGTTCTACCAGAAATATTGATTCTTCCAGGTTCACCGCTGGATTCCATTCGTGCAGCGGTATTTACTGCGTCTCCCCAAACATCATAGGCAAATTTTTTCTTTCCGATTACACCGGCGACTACAGGTCCTGTATGAATTCCTAAACGTAACTCCCAAAACGGAAGCCCTTTTTCTGTTTTGATTCTTTTGGTCTCTTGCATAATAAATTGAACTTGAAGAGCAAAGAGACAGGCATCCACTGGATGAGTGTTATTAACCGTTGGAATACCACCGGCACACATATATGCATCACCTATCGTTTTCAATTTTTCGAGTTTGTATTTATCTGCTAATTCGTCAAAAGAGGTAAAGTATAAATCCAATTGACTCACAAGTTCTTCCGGACTCATTTGCTCGCTAATCTTGGTAAAGCCTCTAAAGTCTGTAAAAATAACAGTAATCGAATCATAGTGAAGTGGTTGCGTTGCTCCATTTAGCTTTAACTCATCAGCAACAGCTTTGGGGAGAATATTAAGTAACAATTCCTCGGATTTCTGCCTTTGGAGTTCAATGAGTTGCTTGGCTTGTTGGAGTTCTCTCTCTCGATTCTTTAGAATTCCTTCGTTTTGTCGCCAACGTGCTACCACATCCTGTAATACTCCGTAAGTAATAGAGGCTTGCGTATTGAGAAGCTCCATAAAGTCTTTGCTTCCTATTCCTACCACTCTACATGGCTCAATTGCTCGCACGCTTGCCATTCGAGGTGCCTTGTCTAGAAGGGAAAGTTCGCCAATAATCGTCCCTGCCCCCTTCTTTGCAAAGATAACTTTATCGCCGGACATTTCGGTATAGATTTCAATTTCCCCGGCTTCAATAATATAAGCAAAATCACCTGCATCCCCTTCCTGGAACAAAACTTCATTTTTTTTGAGCTTCCGTTTTTGGCAGATTTTAATTACCAAATCCAGAGCTTCTTCGGAAAGGGTGGAAAACATGGGCATCTTTTTCAAGATTTCCTTGAGGTCAAATGCCTCCGTCTGCTTTGTAGTCTTTGCTGGTTTCGTGCTTCTTACTGTCATGGGTTGAGGACGCTACTGCTAAGGCTACAAATCCTAGTCTATGAGTCAATCGAATATTAAATACGATTGGCTATTGTGGTTTGCCACAGAGGCACTGAGTCACGGAGAGATTGTTTTTTAAAATTTGGTTTCGATAACTAACTCTCTGTGCCTCTACTCGCAAACATCACCGAATAGTTACGTTATTCAAATAATAAATTATTCTTCTGACGTTGCAGGTAATGGTTGTTTGCCTTTAGTATTTCCTTCTCCTGGATTTGCAAACATTTTATCGTTAATATTTACGTATGCGGGTAATCCATCTTTGCCAATTGGAATAAATATAATTTTTGAATTTGGACTTTCGAATGCTTTGTAATGGCTTTCGATTGCTTTTAGTTTTAAATAACTTGGTGTTAGATGAGCGTTCACAAGTTTTTGTGCTTTGGAGCGAGCAGTTGCGCGGATGATATCTGACTCGGCTTCTGTTTTTACTCTTATCTTTGCAATCTGGTCTTCTTTTTCTGCACGGATAATTTCTACTTCTGATTCAGTTTTCGCTTTCATCTTGGCAATCTCTTCATTTCGTTGCGCGATTTTCATATCGTAATGCATTGTCTCTAATTCTTGTTGTCTTGCAATTTTATCTTCAATTGCTTGTAAAATTTTTGGACTCAGATTTATATCATCTATATTGATATCAGAAACTTCTAAATTTTTATTTGCAAGTTTGCGAGCTACTAGGTCTTTGATTTCATCTTCGATTGTTTGCGATTTTTTAGAAATCATAATCATTTGATAGCCAGTCATAATATTTCTGATGGCAGTTCTAAATTCTGCTTTCACAATTTTTTGATAATAGTCTTTACCAATATTTAGATGCACATCTAGAATTTTTTCTTTCACTGGACGAACAATAATAGATGCAACTACATCGATGTGCAAATCATCCTGCGTAATCACATCTACTTTTTCTACATGGTTTTCCCACCTAGTCGAATAGATAATCAATTCCTCATTGTATCCGACTCTAACTGTCCCCGAATTTACAATGGTTGAATTTCCCGGACCCGATAGAATTCCAACTTCTTCTTTTTTAATTACACTCATGCAACTACTGAGTATAACTGCTATTATAAATGACAGGCTAATTTTGAGTATTCTCATATACTTTCTCCTTTACTATCCACATAGGTTACTTTATTTCAATAAATTGAACCTATGAGATTATTAGAAATTTCTCATAGAATAGAACGAAATGCAATAGGGGATAAACGTATAGACGGGAACTACCTAAATAAATTTTTTTACATAGATAGAATTACCTATGAATTTTTCATTTCTTCTGGCATTCGAAAACTTGAAAGGTCCCATAAAGAAATAAATTTCTAAATTCATTTGCTTTCGCAAAGAATCGCTTTGGTATTGTATCGAAAGAAGGAGTTTCAAAAAGCAAACGACAGACTTCTAAGACTTCTTTAGAGTTTTGCGGGGTAGCAATGAAATATTTTACAAAAATAATTTTGTTTTCTTCTTCGAGAGTCTTCATTAGATCCAATGTTTTTTTCGTTTTAAGTTGAGTTGGAGTGTAGAAATAAAGTGGCATAAATCCCTTTGCTTTATAGGGATCATTCATATTATAAAATACTGTTTTGGTATTTGGAAAGTTTTCATTGATAAATTGAATTACAGTCATATTTCTTTCGGGAGGAACAAAAATAAAATAAGGGAGAAATAAAAAATTTAGAATTACTAAAATTATCATAAATACTTTAAGGATTTTCCTAAGAGGCAAAGCTAGAATTGAATTTGCACTTTCCAATAAAAGAAAAAAAATGGGAATAGAAATATAAAGCATTGGAAATAAAAATCTAGTTTCCTTATGACCAATGTAAAAATGAACTAATAGAAATGGAATGATGCACCAAGTGTAAAAATGTTTATAAAAAATAAAACAAAATAGTAAAGTTGCGAATAATAAAAATAATCCAGCTACGGTATAGAATTCTAAAAAATAAAGTGTAAAATATCCGTCCCAGGGAAGAACACCGAATAGCTCTGCTTTTTTCTTTACTAAATTAGCATAGAAGTAATTGTATGGGGCAAATGTCCATTCTCCGTAACCCCATCTATCTATAAAAATTCCAATGCCAGAGATGGTAAAAAAACCAAGCATAAGAATTATCATTTTTATGATTCTAGTCTTTGCAACTAGAAGAGCCCAAAGGCAAGCGCCAAAAAGCATGAATGCAATCTGGTAACGAAATTGAAATGATAAGCCAAATAGTAATCCTACAACAAAAAAGCCTATGTTCGATTCTTTTTTCTGAGTGGCTAAAAGAAGTAAGCTAGCTCCTGACCAAAAAGTAAGAGCCGATAAATTTTCAGAAGAAATTCGGACAATAAACATAGGCATAAAAAAAATCATTCCTATAAGCCAAAAATTACTTAGGCGAAAACGATTGTTTTTGAACGCATAACGGCTATTATACCCTATAAATAGAATGGCTGCTATTCCAAACAACATAGTGATAAATCGAAATAAAAAAGCGAGGGTAAAATGAGAGTTTACTCCCAGTGATTCTGCGATCTTTGTTATTTGTAAATATAGAAATGGAGCAAGCCAGGGACGAAGTCTTTCATTAAATTCCCAGGGAAGACTTTCTTTTTCTAAAAGTCCTAATTTATAACTCATAAATTCAATGATCTGAAAGTGCTCGTCTCCATGATAATACCCTAAAGAATAGACAGCGGCAAATGAATAAATTGTAAAAAGAATGATAAAGGCAAATAGAAATTGGAAAATGTAAGGGCTTCTAAGTTGGAGCGGTAAATAGGAGTTTACTAGATAGCGGAGTTTATTCAATTTCTTAGTCATATTCCGATACACCTTATGGTTTGCAAATTTGATTGCATACTCCTTTAATCGTTGACAGCCTAATTCTATCTTCCTAATCTGACAATTAATTTTTAGAATGTCTGAACCAAAGCATCTTATGAAAAATATAGTTAGAAAAATATTTCAAATCTTATTCAGTAATTATTTCTTATTAATTGCATACATCGCTATCGTTTCTGTTGTTTCCTATAACCATGAAGCATGGCGAGACGAAGTTGATCCCTGGCTTTTAGCGAGAGATGTTGATTTACCCGGATTATATCGTTATACCCGTAACTCCGGACATCCTGGACTCTGGCATATAATATTGATTCCATTTGCAAAATTGGGTTTTCCAAATTTCACTTTGAGTATTGTTCATTTATCCTTTGCTATTTCGACAGCGTATTTATTTCTATTTCGTTCTACTTTAAAAAAATATATGGTTGTTCTTTTACTCTTTGGGTATTATTTTTTATTTGAGTATGTAGTGGTTTCTCGTAATTATGCGCTTTCAATTTTTTTACTTTTTACAGTAGCCGCTATTTATGAAAAGAGGTTTATTAATCCTATTTTATTTGGTTTTATTTTATTTCTATCGGCTAATTGTAATATATATGCTACTATCATTACTTCGGGTATTGGACTTATTTATTTTATCGAAATTATAGAGCAAAAAAAATATGAATCTAAAGTTCTTGTTGGGCTAAGTCTTATTATTCTCGGTGGCGTAGTTTGTATTTTACAGGTTCTTCCTTCCGCGGATAGACAGACTTCTCCTACAAATTCAGGTATGTTTCATATGGTCAACTCAATGGCACTTCCTTTATCAATGGCATATTCCTTTTTGCCTGGAATAGTCAGTAAACGGATTTATTGGAGCTTTCTTGTGATACCGGTTGGATTTTTCGCATTCTTTCACGTTAAGAAAATTTTTATTTTTTTTACTTGGGTAATTTTACTTTTACTCTTCTTCTATACTTTTATATTTATGAATGGGCATAGGCACGCGGGGTTTTTATTAATCACTATAGTTTTAGCTTTATGGATTAAACCATATTATGATACTCCTAGAAAGGAAGTTATTTACGATTCTCTTTTGGACTTTTGTATGTCATTTATTAAGCAACCCGAAAAGCTATTTAATCTTATCCTTACTATTAGTCTCATCGTATCAGTTCGATTTTCTTTTCAAGAATCGCTAAAGGATATTCGTTATTCTTATAGTAATGCAAAAGAAATGTCTGAATTTATTTTGGAAAATGGATATGATAATGACAAATTTATAATATCTACTCATAAGCCGGATAACGGCAAAACTGTATTATACTTTCTGAAGAATAAAAAAAGTTTTTATTATCCATCACTTGATAGTTTTGGCTCACATATGTGGTGGGATAAAAAAATGAGTGAATCTGCAGCTTTAAAAGTAGAAGATATGGTTACTAAAACTCGATCGGAATTTATCGGCAAAGAAAATATTTTATTTTTATCAGATACAGAACTGGGAGAGGATAAGGATCATTATGATCTCTTGTATTTTACAAAGAAGCGAATAGAATTTATAAAAGATGAAAACTTTTTTCTATATAAATTAAAATGAAGATATTTTATCATAACTTGTATGGACAGGTTACAGACTAGTTTGTGCCAATTACTAATTGACAACTCATCTATATCTTTTTAGCCTGAAATAAATTCTTCACGCATTAATAATTTTTAAATCATAAGGAAAATCCATTGCCAATGCTAAAAGATATAATTCAAAAGACATTCAGGCTATTTCTAAGTAACTACTTTCTTTTATTTTTATATATCGCTATCGTTTCTGTTGTTTCCTATAACCATGAAGTTTGGCGGGACGAAGTTGACCCCTGGCTCTTAGCGAGAGATGTTGATTTACCCGGATTATTTCGTTATTCTCGTAACTCCGGACATCCTGCACTCTGGCATATAATATTGATTCCATTTGCAAAATTGGGTTTTCCAAATTTCACTTTGAGCATTGTTCATTTATCCTTTGCTATTTCGACAGCGTATTTATTTCTATTTCATTCTACTTTAAAAAAATACTTGGTTGTTCTTTTAATATTTGGATATTATTTTTTATTTGAATACGCCATTATTGCTCGTAACTATGCAGTCTCTATTTTTTTACTTTTCTTAATCGCCACTCTTTATTCCAAACGTTTCGAAAAACCGATTCTATTTGCATTTCTTTTTTTTCTTCTGGAAAATTGTAATATCTATATGACTATCGTTGCGTCCGGGATTGGGCTTATTTATTTAATCGAAATTGTAGAACAAAAAAACTTTAAACCTAGAATATTACTTGGATTGGCAATTATGATAATAGGGGCAATTGCTTGTATGCTGCAACTTATACCAACCGATGAGAGACAAGCATCGCCTACAAATACTGGAATGTTTCATATGATTAATTCTATGGCTCTTCCTGTGTCTCTAGCGTTTTCTTTTTTACCGGGAGTGATTGGTAAACGGGCTATCTGGAGTTTATTTTTTATTCCAGTTGGATTTTTTGTATTTTTTAGAATTAAAAAACTTTTTATTTTTTTTACATGGGTAATTCTTATCTTATCCTTTATTTTTACTTTCGTATATATGACAGGTCATAGGCATGCGGGATTTTTACTTCTAACAATTGTCTTTGCCTTATGGATAAAACCTCATTACGAAACTATTCCTAAGCCAGAGAATATTTATAATTCTCTTTCAGAATATTGTTTTTCATTTATAAAAGAGCCAGAAAAGCTATTTCAAATTATGCTCACAATTAGTTTTCTAGTATCTCTTAGATATTCCTACCAGGAATCAGTTAAGGATATTTTATATTCTTATAGCAACGTAAAAGAAGTATCCGAATATATTATGGCAAACGGCTATGATAGCGATAAATATATAATAGCCACACATAACCCGGATAGAGGCAAAGCGATATTATACTATCTTAAAAATAAAAAGACGCTCTATTACCCGGCGTTAGAATCTTTCGGCTCGCATATGTGGTGGACAAAAAAAAATAGCGAAGCAGGTCCGATGGATTTAGATGATGTAGTCAATGCTACTAGAGAAAAATTTAAAGGTCAAAATGATATTCTATTTTTATCTGATACCGAATTAAGAGAAGATAAAGATAGGTATGAACTAATCTATATAACAAAATCCAGAGTTGAATTTGTAAAAGATGAAAACTTCTTTCTTTACAAATTAAAATGATCGAAGTTATTCGCGTTTACTTTCGATTTGCCAATTCTTCATCCATAGATGATAAGGTTTTAAGTCTTTGTTATTTAATCCTTTCCAGATTCTTTTGGGTCTAGGATGAAGTTTATTTTTAGTTTTGACCAAGATGCTCATATCATTATTTAAGTAAGCATCTTTAAGTGAGGCTTTCCATCTTGTTCTGTCATAATTATTTTTTACGATAACAGGTAAGGCAATTTGAATAGAATATCTTGCAAGTGAAAATGAAATCAAAAGGGCAATCAATAAAGTAAAAACTGATTTAAAGCTAGTTCTTGTAAAATACAAAAGAATTGGAAATAGGATTGCATATGTGATTAGATACCTTGAAGAGAGCACATCACCATTAGCCCGACCATAGGCTACAGCTAGAATTTGTAGCAGAACCCAACCGAGTAGGGCAAAAAGAATGATTTGATTTTTTGTAAAGAAAATTAAAAAGCCACAGTAAATTCTTTCTGCCATTTTTTGATAAATAAAAAAATAATAAATAAAAGAAAAATAGAGGATAAGATTTATTATCCCATTTGGCCAACTTAAGATATTTACATACGAATTTATCAAATCATTCAGATCTCTCGCTTTTAATACACCATGCTCCGATACATTTACCCAGAGAAGCCTACTTAAAATTAGAAGTAGGAATTGAAAGGAGAATAGGATAGTCCATCTTTTGCGATAATCTTTCTTAATAAAAATAAAATAAAAACTTAATGAACTGGATACCAGAATAGAAAGTAGACCGGAGGCGACAGTGAAAATGGAGCAGAAATTTAAAAGACCAATGCCAATAAATTTTAATTTTGTATCTCTTTTCGTGTATAGGTAAAAGCTTGTTAGCCCGAAGAATTGCATCCAGTAAAATTGATTTTGAAAACTCCAGAGAATATTTTCTTCATAATACGGAAATCCAAATACAGCTACAATGGCAATCATGGAGGAAAATTTATAAACTATGCTAGTTCTATTTGGATTAACAATTATAAAAAGAAATACTGCATTGACTGATTGTATGAGCGCCTGTGCATACATGGCGAATACAGGATCCCATCCGCCTCTGAGGCTAAATACGAGTAAACTCCAAAGTCTAGTAATTGCAATTCGATGTTCATTGTGGGCATTGATTAAAGCTTCTAAGTCTATTGAGTTAGTCACAAATGCAATGTATAATTTCACCTCCGCATCCCATTGATCCCAGAAAGGAACATTGACACCCCAAAGATAAACGCAGACCGCGTGAATTGAATACACAGAAATAAAGAGGAGAATTGCAAAGATACTATTATTTGAAAATATTTTTTTCATTGGATTACGGGTATTATTCGCTAGGGGAAATGTATTCTTCTTTTAGAAAATAGACTGCACTCACTAAAGACATTGGAACTATAAATGGAATAAAATTTCGAACCTCGGCAAGCCAGCTAAAAACTAAATTTGTTAAAATTAAATTCGGAATTAAAAATAGAATCAATTGTTTTAGAAATAGAGGAGACTTTTTCCAGCCTAGGATTGTAAAAGGTAGCAGAATAAATATTGTAAAAAAGAATTGACCATACCATCTAAATCCATCTTTTAAATTATTCAAAATATGATCGGGGGTAACACCACTTATGTTCTCATATTGGATATTCGCATTCATGATATACCATCTCACAGAAAGTATGAGGGCAAAGCTGAGTCCAATAAAAGTAATTGATTTTACCCAGTGTATTTTTGTTTTAGCTGATTGAAATAGAAAAAAGAATATGGGCATAATGGCGATTGATTCCTTCGCGAGTATGCCAATTAGAACAGTAAATATGAAATAGAAATCTTTCTTTTTATGAAGGAAAATAAAGCTGAGCATAAAAGAAAGATGAGAGATTGGATCCATCGGCTGTCCCGCATAATAACGAATCGTGATTGGATAGATTAGTACATAGAGTAAAACAGTGACGATTGCTGTTCTATAATTTACATAAAGCCTCGCAAAGTAAAATATTGAAAATAAAAGTAGGAATTGGAATAAAATTCGATATAAAATCAGGGCTTTAAAAAAATTTCCAGTCCAGAGAATTAAAAGAGAAATCATAGTCTCTGCCAAAAACCGATACGAGTGTGGGATGATGCTTGGATCTTTATTTAGGATTTTTTCATGCATCTCCATTTGCCATACGATGTTTACTTTATCCGGAAAATAATTTCCTAACTCTACGCTCGTAAAATGAAGATGAACACAAAACCCTGTAAACAAAGATAAAAATAGTATAGTGATTAGCCGCTCTTTTTTTTCTAGGTCATCTAGTAGTTTATAAGAAATCCAAATTGGGATTAAAATTAGAAGCCAGGGAGTAGGTTTTAATCGCTTTAAGAGTGGACTCGGAGCAGAAAGATTTTCGAATCCGGGAATAAAAAGGGCAGCAAGGCAGAAAGTGAGTATAATTAGAATTATACTCACGATTGAGAAATCTTTAAGGGAAATCTTATTTTTCATCTTCTGGTTTTACCACAGATTTTTCGGCAAGCAAATCATCTAAAATTAAAATTCGTTCAAACCAAATTTTAATTAAGGTTGCGAGATACCTTCTGCCCATTGCACGAAGTTTTAAATTAGATTGTCCCCATTTTCTTCCGTACCAATGAATTGGAACTAAGGCAATTTTGTATTGTCTTATCAGAGTTGATAATGACATTTCAATGGTAATATTAAAATGGGCAGCACGTAAAGGAAGAATTGTTTGGACAACATCGTATCTATAGCCTTTGAATGCGTTAGTTAGATCGTTGTGCTCTGTCCAAAAAAGAAGTTGAATCATTTTGTTTACGATGCGGTTAATATAGAGTTTGACTTTTGGATAGTCGATGACTTTGGATTCTTTTTGAAATCTAGAACCGAATACGCAGTCGTAGCCTTCTTTTAATTTATAATAATATTTTGCAATATCTTCTGGGTCATCCGAAAGATCTGCCATCACGATTACTACGTATTCGCCTGAAAAATTTTCTAGCCCAGTTCGGATTGCCCGACCAAACCCGCCTGGCGGAGTTCTATTCACAAGTTTAATCTGCTTGTGGGTATCTTGCATTTTGCGCACTACATCAGGGGTTTTGTCTTTGCTGTTGTCATTCACCACTACAATTTCATGCGGGATTGACTTTGCATTCATCACTGTAATGATTTCGGCGAGCGTTGGTTCAATATTTTCTTCTTCATTATAAGCAGGAATGACGATTGATAAAAGATCTTTTACCAAGGTCAAGCTCTCTTACTTAATGCATCATGAATTTGCGTAAGAATATCATCTAAATTATATTTATAACTCCAATCTGGAAAATGGTTTTGAAATTTTCGAACATCACTGACATACCAGATATGATCTCCAATTCGATTTGCCTCTTCGTATTTCACGTTCATTTTTTTGCCAGTTAGTTTTTCGCAAATATCAATTGCCTCAGCCATAGAGCAATTGCTGTGACGAGAGCCGCCTGCATTATAGACTTCGCCCTGTCTTGGCTTTTGATAAAAATGCCAGAACATATTTACTAAATCGAAGCTATGAATATTATCACGAACTTGTTTTCCTTTATATCCGAAGATATTGTATTGGTTTCCATTGATTGCACATTTCATTAAGTAAGCTAAAAATCCATGGAGTGCAGTGCCAGAATGTCCGGGACCTGTAAGACAACCGCCTCTAAAAATTCCAGTCTTCATTCCAAAATACTTTCCGTATTCTTGAACTACAACGTCAGCCGCAACCTTGGATGCGCCAAATAGAGAATGCTTGGTATTGTCAATACTCATCGTTTCATCAATTCCATATTTGTAAAACGAATGAGTTTCGCTGATTTCCCAGCGCTTATCCAGTTCAACGAGTGGAAGATAATTAGGAGTATCCCCGTAGACTTTATTAGTGGATGTGAAAATAAATACTGCATTTGGCGCATACTTTCTTGTAGCCTCTAACATTACTAGAGTTCCATTTGCATTCACAGTAAAATCTTTAAATGGGTCTTTGGCTGCCCAATCATGCGAAGGTTGTGCTGCAGAGTGAACGATTAATTTAATATCACTCGCATATTCATTGAATATTTTAAAGACATCTTCTGTATCTCGAATGTCTATCGAATAATGCTTGTAATTCGGAATTTGCTCTTCTAATTGTTTTCTTTGCCAATCAGTAGAAGCTTCTTCACCGAAAAATTCCTTTCGCATATTATTATCAATTCCGATGATTTTAAATCCCTTCTCTGCAAAAAAACGAACTGCCTCTGCTCCAATTAATCCTGCCGACCCTGTGATGATAGCTATGTCCATATTTCCCTCTTATTTAAAAATATCTCTTAGTTGTTCTTGATTTGATTTTATCCAATTTGCAATTTCACTTACAATATCTTTGGGACTCATTATTGGAGTCCAGTTAAATTTTTGACTTACTTGAGTAGAGTCACTGATATAGTAGGGAATATCGACTGCTGCTGTTTCCGGGTTGCTACTAATTACAATTTCTTTTCCAGTTATTTCTTCACAGATTTTTGTATATTCTAATAAGCTTACTGAGCCTTTGTGTCCGCCTCCAACATTGTAGACGGAGCCGTTCCATTCCTTTGTGGTTTCTAACTGTTTGCCGATGAGAGAATATAAGTCTTTAGGATGTAAAATATCTCGGACTTGTTTGCCCTTACCCCCAAATCCAGTATAGGAAAGAGAGCCATTATAAATATGTCTGGCAACCCAAAGCGTAAATACACCTTGGTCTGTCTTTCCGAATTGACCCGGACCTGCGATGACTCCGCATCTATTGACGATTGCCTTGTATCCAAAGTTCTGTGCATATTCTTCTACAAATAATTCGGAGGCTAATTTCGTTGTGCCGTAAAGGGATCGGAACCCGTTTCCGAGAATAGGAAAATTTTCAGAAATTCCTTCGCGGCTAATTCCTGTTATTTCTTGCTCGGAGTCTACTTCAAAGCGAGTTGCAAGCTCAGTCAGCTTTATTTTTTTTATCGCTGGAATAGAGAACACTCTACTTGTCGAAAGAAATACCATTGCAGCAGTTTTTCTTCTTGCAAATTCTAAACAGTTAAGTGTTCCATTTAGATTTGTATCTAGCAGGTAACGAGGTGATTGCCCACCGGTTCCAGCATGTACACTTGGCTCAGCGGATGCTTCGATAATGAGATCATAGGATTTTGGAATATCATCCAAGTCTTGCATATTACGAATGTCACCGTGAATGAAATCAATGCCTAATTTCTTGAAGGCTAGAAGATTTATTTCTGATCCTCTTCGCTTTAAATTATCAAAGACATCTACCTCAAAGCCTGGATTTTGTTCTTTATAAAGTTTTGCAAGTGAACTACCAACGAAACCGGCACCACCCGTGATGAGTATTTTCATTTGAAATATTTTCCTAGTTAATTGATACTGCAAGCAATAGAGTTTTGCATTTAAAAATAATTTTCAACAAGCATATATTTATACAAGTAGTTTTCATTAAAATACAAAAAAACCTATTTATCTTCAGATATGCAAGGAGGCTTATTTTCAAGTTCAAATTCAAAATACATTTTTGTTTCTGCACCGGTAATAGAATTCACTAGCGTTGGATGAATTAGCATTTTAACTGGATTTGGACAGCCTGTCTTCAAGGCACTTGTTACAGGCTTTGAAACTTCGAACCAGTCTAATAATTTATTATAAGGTTTTAAATTAAAACGATAGCTTGCATTAGCCATATATGCAAGAAAGAAAATGATATTCAACCAAAGCTTTATTTTTTCTTTTGAAATGTGGTTAATGATTATTACCCATAAAATAAGTCCCCAGGGAGCAAGAATGAAAGAATACCGAGCATCCCAAACCCCGTATACATTTATATAAATGAGAAGAGATCCCGGTCGGACAATCCATGTTAAAATGGGAACTAGAAAAACCGAAAGGAAAACTGGAAAGAAAAAATGGTCAAAGTAAAATTTCTTTCTAAATGTCCAAGTAATAATTATTAAACCCAAAATCAATCCTAGGTAGCGGTAAATTGTTCTATACTGGTCATAAAACTTTATGACTTTTTTATCTCCCAGTAAGGGTTGATAGATGACGAATTGGTTCCAAATAAAATTAGTTGCAATAGAAATTTCTTCATATGTGGATGCTTTTCCAGGGGGCTGACCTTCTCTTTTCGTAAAATTTAAAATAGAAAATGAAAACACAAGAAGTAATACGATTACATTATAAAAAATTATTTTTTGATTTGCTTTTGTTTTTATAGATAAGAATACTCTAAGTGCTAGGACAGGTAGTAAAACTATTGGTTCTCCGGTGCTTGCACAAATGAGGAAAATAAAGATTAACTCCCATTTGCTTATTTCTATTGAAATGCTACGTATAGAAACAACACAAAGATAGAAAAATAAAATCCAATGTAAATTTGCAAGATTTCCTAATACCTCATAGAGACCAGGAACAAGGCATAATCCGAGTGACAGGCATAGTCGAAAAATAGAAGAAGGGATTAAGTTAGAGAACTCATCCCCAGCAAATCGAGAAACTGCAAATGCATAAAATCCCGTACAAACTATCATAATAACGTATGGGTATAAAATAACAGGAAAGAATAAATAAGTGAAATGAGCTATGAGTCTAGGAAGGGTATGGAAGTAACCAGCATAAGGTTCCAAAAATCTAGATGGTCCATACATAATGGCTTCGCGTAAAAATAGAAATCCATCTTCCGCCCAGATACCCGGATATAAAAATCGTTCCCAAATGCGTAAAGAAAGCAATAAAAAACTAAGAAAAAAAGCAACCGTCTTAGGTCTTTCTTTGTAAAATTGAATCAGTGAATTCTTCATAAGCATGACCAAATTAAATTTCAGGAAAGTTCTGACAAATAAAATACCTTGGAGGATTTAATTTTAAATAGGCTAGGTTAGCCATTAGCCAGAGAAGAAATATGAGTTTTAGAATATAGTTGCCATTTTCTTTTGAGTGGCTAAATTGAATCAATGAAACTAAAAATTTTACTAATAATTCCGATTTTTCTTTTAGTCTTAGTAGCATATCTAATTGGAATGTACTGTTATAAAATTGAACGCTTCCTAAGCAGAAAAAAGACTGTAGAAGATATAATTGATCAATATGAAAAAAAGGTTGATTCTGTTTTTAATCCGATCTTTGAAAGGAATAATATTGCTTATCCACCTGAAAATTTAGTTTTAATTGGATTGAAAGAAGAGAAGATATTAGAGGTATGGACGCTAAATCATGGAAAGACAGTGTTTATAAAAAGTTATCCGTTTACCACTATCAGTGGAAAACAAGGACCTAAATTAATAAGAGGCGATGGACAAATCCCGGAAGGGTTATATAGGATAGAGTCTTTAAATCCGAACAGCGCGTTTCATTTATCTTTAAAGATCAATTATCCAAATGAGTTTGATTTAGAAAAAGCAAAAATAGAAAATCGTAAAGATCCCGGTGATAATATATTCATTCATGGAAAAGATAAGTCCATCGGTTGTGTCGCGATAGGCGATGAAGCGATTGACGAATTATTTGTATTAGCCGCTAAAATACGCCGGTATAATGTAGAGGTTCTTTTACTTCCTTATGATTTGAGAACCAAGCCTGTAAGAGAGTGTGAAGCTTGTCCTGGTTGGACAAAAGAGCTTTATGACAAATTGAAAGTTGCAGCCAAAGAATTTAGGAAACTAAATTAACTTTAGAAATAAATGACTTGAAGACTAAAAATAGGAAATTACTTTCGTTTTATGAAGTTTTCCTTTTTAACTGATTCTGATTTTTTTACGAGTAAACAATTGAATGAGCGAATTCATTGGCTACTTCTTTCTTTTGTTCTCCTCTTTGTGGCAGTTGTGCGCTATCGGCTACTAGATTTTCCGCTAGAAAGAGATGAGGGGGAATACGCATACATGGGTCAGCTTCTACTGGAAGGAATTCCTCCGTATAAATTTGCTTACAATATGAAACTTCCAGGGACTTACGGGATGTATGCGCTTTTCTTAAAAATCTTTGGTGAGTCAACGCGTGGAATTCATACTGGATTTATGTTAATGAATCTGGTAACGATTGTAATGATATTTTTATTTGTTAAAAAGCTATGCAACTCATTCACAGCCCTCGTAAGCTCAGCGGCATATGGAGTGTATGCTCTAAATCCTTACGTATTAGGATTTGCGGCTCATGCGACTCATTTTTTATTATTCTGGACTCTTCCTGGCATTTACTTATTATTAACCGCAACTGAAAAGAAAATACAAATTCAGTATTTTGCAGTCGGATTTTTTTTTGGATTTGGGTTTTTAATGAAACAGCAAGCGGTTTTTTTAATTTTATTTTCCGGAATATATGTTTTATATTATAGCTATACCGAGATCAGAAAAGGCGAGTTTCGTCTTAAAGATTTTCTCATTAGAGGAATTCTACTTGTTTCTGGAACTGTCTTACCATTTTTGCTAACAGTTATTGCTCTTTATATGGCGGGTGTGTTTCCGAGCTTTTGGTATTGGACATTTCAATATGCGAGTAAGTATGCAGGCATGTCCACATTATCCGAAGGCTTAAAAAATCTCACGAACGTATTTTTACTTTTAGCATTTGGATATAAGACACTCTGGACATTTGTGGGATTTGGATTTATACTTCAATTTTTTATTAAGCAAGAAATTTCGAAGAAGGTGTTTCTATTTTTACTTTTTGTATTTTCTTTTTTAACTACAACTCCCGGACTTTATTTCAGGGAGCATTATTTTATAACCTTTCTTCCCTTCGCCTTTATCTATTTTGGAATCTCTATTGAGCTCATTAGGAAAATTCTCTTAGAAAAATTAAACATTATTCTTACGACGGCAATAATTATTACGCTATTTCTATTTATTTTCAGGTTCAAAGCGCATAAGGAGTATTATTTCAAAGAAAATCCAATCAAACTATCCCGAATTATTTACGGGGTAAATCCATTCCAGGAAGCGATTAAAATTTCCGAATACATTAAGGCAAACACAAAGGACGATGAGCGTATTGTAGTTCTAGGCTCTGAGCCAGAGATTTATTTTTATTCAAAGCGAAAGTCTGCAACAGGGTTTATTTACATGTATCCGCTCATGGAATTGCATCCCTATAGTAAAGAAATGCAGACGAACTTAGTTAAGGATATGGAGAATAATCCGCATAGCTATT
>JANYCR010000616.1 GCA_025360185.1 Leptospiraceae bacterium
ATGATTACAAATATTGAAGACTCCAATAATGCAACAAGTCCAGAGGTGAAGGATAGAAATCGTAATAAATTTAATTCTTTAATATTTAGCCAATGCCTTCAATCCTCTATCGCTGCCGAGAAGTGCAGAAAGACCAAGCCGGGATTTAGTAATCGTTAAATGTAATAAATATTATCCGCTATAGAAGATGAATGATGGAAAATTATTTTCTTTTACTGACGACTTTCATAAGTTTATTTTTAACCAACAATTGCTCTACTGTAATTCAAGGAGAGATTATTTCGCAGGGAAACCCGACGGGAAATTTTTCTCTTCATCCAACAGCTTGTTTATCTAGGCAAAGGATGCAATTTTACGGAATCATCCTTTCGCAAAATGAAAATGAGGGAATTATATTAACTGGAATCATTGATCCTATCAGGGGGAAAATTATAAAATTAAAAAGTCCAAACTCCTGTCAATCAGAAGACCAGGATGATTGCAAAGAAATTTTTATTTCAAAAGAATCTTGCAGTGTATATAAACTGACTCTTGAACCTACCAATGTAATGATTAATCGAATCCGGGCATTGAGGGGCTAATTACAATTATACTGTAAATTTAAAAAAGGCGGTAGTTTGAAGGGAATGATTGAATTCGATTACTGTCATTGATTAAAGCTTTTGCACAATTCGCAAAAATTGATTTACGATTTTTTTGTAAACTCTTATTGTTGTAATAAACAGAGGAGATTTGCATGAAAATAAAAACAATTGCTACAAAAATATTTTTTATTCTAAGTTTATTTTTACTAATAGACTGTAATAAAAAAATAGATACACAAAAACCGGATACCCAAGCCGCAGAAATTATTTCCCGGATTTCCGATACAAAAAGTAAAATATTAGAATTTCAAAAAGATGGGAAACGTCTTTGTCAGAACGAGGGCGATTGCTTATTCTTAAGTTTTTGGGATTTTGATGGAACCATTTTGAAAGGAGATTGTAGTGAAGGTCTTACAGAAAATGGAAAGCAAATCTATAAAGGTATGGACGAGCTTGCTATCGAAGGTGGTTACTCAACAGTATTCGCAAAAGATAAATTTGAAGACTTTGAAAAAGAATATAAAAAATTAGATCTAAGTAGAGGTCATCTTGTAGCCTATGAATTTCTTGCCCAGATTTATAAGGGACAGGATAGAAAAAAAATGGAAGCGTTTTCTGCTACCCAATTTGAAAACTCGTTTCATAACTATTATTTTAAACAGAGCATTGAAGTTCTAGATCATATGCGTTTACAAAAAGATTTCCGTGTATTTGTGATTTCTGCCAGTCCCGATTTTTTTGTAAAGGGAGCGGCTAATACAATTAAACTTCCACTTACTCAAATTAGAGGAATTAATGTCGAAGACAAAGAGGGGAAATTAACGAATAGACTCATCTTTCCAATCAATTACGCACAGGGTAAAACAGAATCCGTTCAAAAGATTGTAAACGAAGTCCTCGCTGAAGGAAAATATAAAAATGTATTCGTTCTAGCTGGCTTTGGAAATAGCTATCACACAGACGGAGAATTTTTATCCTATATCGCCAAACAAGACTTACCCGCAGGTAAGCCGATTTCAGTAATGGTAAATGGTGGTAAATCTCCTGCTGAATACGATGGATTATTTTATACTGTGAATCATGTATTGACTGTGAAGTAACTATTACTCTTCTTCGGTCTAGCTGCGCTTACTTCACCGGTGATTATGCGGTCTAAATTGGGGTGGCTACCCCTTGTTAGACCGAAGATGAGAGCGCTTCTGCACCGTAGTATATGTATCCGCTTCTAAAAGGAAGCATAGAAATCTCTTAAGAAAAGTTCTTGCAAATGTTAATTATCTATTGATAATAGAATGTTCAGAATATATATTTGAAATTTGGAATTTCCTAAACACAAAATTTTTAAATAAGGAGACAGCATGCTGATAAAATATTTATTTGTTGCAGTTGTATTTCTATCGACATGTAAAGGACCTAATTTTGAAGGAGTCTGTCACCCTGGTTCAAAAGGTTTTCTAAATATAGTCATAGCGAAAGCAATACTCCGAGATACTTCCTTATTTTGTGGAATTCGTTCTGTTTCTGGCAATGGTAGTGGCATCACGCCTGCACAACCAGTCATCTTAAACTTAAAGGCTAAGTCAATTCTGCAAACTGGATTTTTAGTTGGAACTGCTGATTCTAATACTGCAACAGTAGAGATATCCGTGGATAATGGTAATTTTGCGCAAGCGACGGGAACTACTTCTTGGAAATTCTTGCTTCCTTCCGGCTCGAATACATGGAAAGATGCTTCTAATAATCATAGTATTTCTGTTCGAGCAAAAAATTCACAGGGAACGACTTCTTCGACTGTAACGATTACACAAATTTCCAAAGGAAATAATCGAGATTTGAACGGAGACGGGTATGAGGATTTAGTAATCTCTGCTCCTTCCTATTCTTCCAATGCAGGAAGGGTATATGTCTATTATTCGAAGAATACATTTATCACTACTCCCGCTTCGGCTACGTCCGCCGATTTGATATTAACCTCTGAGAGTGCAGGCAGTTATTTTGGATTTTCCCCTGTATTAGGAGATATTAATGGAGATGGGTATGCGGATTTAGCAGTTGGCGCATTTAATTTTCCACCAACAAATTCCGGGAAGGCTTATTTTTTTTATTCTTCCGGCACAAATGGAATTGGCACAGGAACACTTTCGGGATCAACTGCCAGCACTTCGATTCTTGGGTTAGCAGCCAATGATTCACTAGGAGTATCCATTAGCCTCGGAGATGTAAATGGAGATGGATATGCCGATGCATTTATCGGTGCAACAGGAATAAATAGTGGTTATATTTTTCATTCTAGCGGCAATACTGGATTATCCCTTACTACACCATCGAGTGCAAATCGAACTCTTACAGGTGTGGCTAACAGTGGGTTTAGCTATTTTTCTAGAATCGCAGATATAACCGGAGATGGGTTTGCTGATTTAATAGTCACCGCCCCAAACCATCTTGCAAGTGGTGGACCACCGACATTTAGAGGCAAGGCACACTTTTATTATTCTTTAGGAACAAGCGGTATACCTGCAGCGGATAATGCCAATTTAACCGGAGCTATGGACAGTGATGCACTTGGAGCTATTGCCGTTGGTGATGTAAACGGAGATGGAATTTTAGATGTTGCTATCGGGGCACATGGAGGAAGTGGTTCGGGATATGTTTGTATTTTTCATTCAACTGGAACAGGTGGTATTGGCTCAGGGGTGTTAACCACTGGCTCGGCAAATACACTTATTACAGCCCAAACAGCAAATGATAAATTTGGTGGATTTATTTCTATGGGTGATGTGAACGGAGATGGTTACATGGATTTAGCTATTGGTGCCTATGCCTATCCCGGTGGTGCAAATACAGGAAGAATTTATATTTTTCAATCAGCTGGGAGCACTGGATACGGAACGGGAAGCATTGGAGGCGGTACAGCGAATAGAATCCTGACTGGAATTACTGGTAATGATTCTTTCGGAAATTACTCGATGCTTCGAGACGCAAACGGAGATGGGTTTGCGGATGTCTGGATTTCTGCGCCCGGGTACAATGGAGGAGCAAATCAAGGTAGGATATATGTGTTTCATTCCAACGGAACTCAGATTTCTGCAACAACAACCAGTAGCGCAAACACAACGATTGACGGTGAGGCAGGAGCGCATCAATATGGAACATATGGATACTAATATGAATGACCCTTGGACAGACAGATGGAATGAGAGATTTAGTACAGAAGAATTTGCTTTTGGCGAAGAGCCTAATAATTATTTGAAAGA
>JANYCR010000014.1 GCA_025360185.1 Leptospiraceae bacterium
CTTTTGTTTTTCCCAATAGATAAAAACCTTTCTTTACAAAAGTCTTATTTAATGGATTCATAATCTTTAAGTCATAAGAGCCTGGTCTGGCATTAGCTAACTCTAAAATAAATTTCATCTCTCTGTCATTGATACGAACTAAATTTTTTACGGGAATTTTTCCCTGCTCAGAGAAGACTTCTATTTTTGTATCTTCATAAAAATTATTTCCGGAAATATAAATCTCCTGGAATTTGTCTTGTTTACCGCCATAGTAAATTTCTTCAACAGAACCCTCTGGCTCAAATGCTTGAATGATAGAAAGGGTTGTCCAGTCGGAGTAAATGACTATTACCTCCTTATCATTGATAATTCCGATTCGGTATTCATAAATGCCCGGATCGAGTTTATCAATCTTGTAGGAGGTTGTTTTTAATTTCTTTTCTAATTTTAATTTTTTGTTAGTAAAATCCCGTAATTCAAATTTATAGGATTTCGCAATCTTAGAAGGCGCCCATTCTATTTGTTGTTCTTCAGCGACTAACACTGAAAAACCGTAAATCAAAAAGAGACCAGTATAACAAATTGTTTTTATTAACTTATTCCACATATAGCCTCGGTTTCGAAAGAATTTGTGGTGGCTCGATTACATCTTCGAGAGGAATACGCACACTAAACTCTGTAAGTAGTGGTTCCGTATGAATCGTCTTGAGCTTTCTATCTTTATAAGCAGCAGTAAGTTTCCATAAGTATTGTCCATTCGTTAAACGAATCATATCTTTGTATAAAAATGAATTTTCCTTTGTGTCTTTTCTTGTGATTAATATCGGACCTGCTTCTTTTAGTTCGAATAGTTCAACACTATAGAGTAAGGCAGAATTACTTTTTTCCCATTTGAATTCTAACTCAGTCTGGTTTGTTGGATTATACACAGTATCCGCTTCCGGCGTAATAGCAACAGAGACCGGCACTTCAAAGGAAGGCATTACAAGATTAAATTCCTGTTTTCTCGAAGGACTTTTTACTACTCGTTCATCCTTCGCTTTATAGTTGATAGAAACAGACCATACATATTTTCCGGGTTTAATCGCTGTATCACTCACGATGAAAGTTGACTTCGTAGTTTCGGTTGTCTCTTTAAAAATTGGTTTATTAGTCTCATAATCTGAAACAAGCACGTTATACGAAATAGCTCGTTCGTGCGAATCCCAAATTAAAGGAACCTGCCAATTATCGTCAGGCTTAATGTCTTCTCCGCCGGAAGGGCTTTTGAGAACAGCGAGGGGTGGGTTTCTATAAGGAAATTTTAAGGAGAATTCGTTTCGAATGGGGTTACTTCTAACTACCCGCCCATCCCAGGTTTTGTAAAAAATAAATAAATCCCAATAGTAGATTCCTTCTCCAACTGTGAGGGGAATTTCGAATAAGGCGCTTAATTCGCTGGTTTGTTTTTGAAATACGGGTCTTACCCTGTTTGTAGATTTTTCTTGAACGTCGATTTGGTAATGAACTGCTTTGTCATTTTTCTCCCATTGAAATAAGACTTCTTCTTTTTCTCCCATAATTAGTTCGGCAGCGTTTACTGGTTGTATGGCGACAGGCATAGGAATTTCCATTTTAGGTGCCTGAACAGTAAAGGAAGAAGATGCAGGTGGACTTTTAATGGACTTGCCATCTTTTGTGGAGTAGATAATGGATATTGCCCACAGGAAATTTCCGTCGCGAAATTTAGATAGCTCTTTATAAGAAAGGGAAGTGTCAGGAGTCGTGACAGTGCTTATGAGTCGTTTGGCGCCCTTGTTTATATCAAAAATTTCTATACTATAAGCGGATGCTTTTTCATCTCTTGCCCAACTAAAATCTATATCCTGCCTATTCGTCAAATCAATATTTGCCCCTTCTGCCGGGTTGATTGGTTTGGGAGTCGGAGCGCCTAATAAAGTGAAGCTGCTATCTTCACTTTTGGTGATTTCTTTGTTTTCGCGGGAGAGTAATTTTATTCGCCAGTAGTATTTTCCCTCTGATTTTAGAAGAACTTTTTTGGAATACCCGGAAACAATTCGTTCATCGTCTTTCAAAATTAAATTAGAAAAGTCAGGAGTGCTGGAAATTTCCAATAGAAATGTCCCGGATGCTTCCGGTCTCTGCCATCTAAATGTGACTGACTTGTCCGCTGTCATATCTAACTCTGCCTGGGATTCTGGATAAAGTAATTTTAAGTTAGCAGGCTCTATAATTCTAAATAGGTTGACTCTCGAAAATTCGGACTTTCTTCCGTCGGGTAAAATTCCTCTTACCCGCCAAAAAAGTTCTCCTAGTTGTTCTTTGATTTCAGGTGAGCTGAAATTTTCCTTTGTATTCTGCCTCGTCACTATCGAGGAAAAATCACCCGATTTAGAAACTTCTAATTCATAGTTCGCAAACTCTTTGTTATCCCGCCAATTAAAAATAATTCTACTTCTTTGGATAAAATCTAAACCAAAGGTAGCACCTGCAACCGGATAAATAATTTCAGGCTGGTCAGGGACTTGTCTTTCTTCGACTGAAAATTTACTTACTGGAGAGACGACTGCTGATAGATCAGGGATATTCGGACGAGTAGTGACTCGAATATAATAAATACCTTTAGATGGAATGTCCGTGCTGATATAATTTTCAAAAGAGTCGAGAGTCTTCACCATATTAGAAAAATCAGGAGTCCTTGCAATATCAACTTTGTAGGAAGACGAAAATTCATTCTTTGTCCATCTAAGTGCAATGGTCGGGAGTTTCAGAGAATACGTAAATACTTTCCCGTCCTGCGGAGTAGTGACATTTACCGCACGCTCGGCAAATAGGGTCAGCTTACGACTTTCGCTAAATTCAACTTTGCCGCCAAGAGGATTTTTCGCACTAATTCGCCAGAAATAAATTCCCGGACTAAGAGCAATAGAAAGTCCTGTATCACGAATACCAGATTGTTTTTTTACAATTTGCTTAAACGATTTATCTTTTGCAATTTCAAATTCTGCTGATACTCCTTTATCGAGAGGGCTCCATTTGAAATCAGAATTCATTGTATCAGCACTGGTAGAATAGTATTTGCCGTCGGGGGGGGATTGCAATAAAAAACGAATTGGTTTTACATCTATTTTAGTATCGCGTAGTTCCGCAGTCTGGTTGGTCTGAAGAATTTCTTCTTTACCTTTTAAGGATAACCGTGCTTGTCCTTTCTCAACCTGAATGTTTACATTTTCATCTTCGTTCTTGGATAATTTTGCAGCACCACCCTTATCAATCTGAATTGTTTTATCTCCACTCTTAATATTAAGTGTAGAATCTGGCTCAGACCCATCTGCTCTCGAGGTAGAAATCGAACCGTAGTCAAAGTTGATATTTAGATTTTTTTCAGATAAATCCACATATATCATGCTATTGTCGGATAAACGAACAGTAGTCCCGTCTTTTAACGTCAGCACTGCATCTGAATAGTCAAGAGTGCGGATAGTATCCTTATTAGCCACAGGAGATTTATTTTCAACTTGATCCCAGACTACGCTGGAGTCGATTTTCCGATGAACGGTTTTTTCTTTGAATGTAACTTCACCGATGAGCGGGTTATCGCCAGTACCCGTTCGCCTGTTAAGATCTCCATACAGAAGTCCAGAGAAGATAAAAATAATTAGGAGAAGAATTCCTATCGTGATATATGTATCTTTAGAAGGACGTTGCATGAGGAGTTATTTATGCTTACGAGTAAACACACCATCCCAGGTCTCACCGGGTGGAGAATTTTTATAATAAGAACATCTATCAACTAGAAGTTCCACAGCCTTATCTTTTTTCCCTTTTGCTTTTTCGGATTGTCTAAAACTTTCGATAGCCTGATCCCAGTTTTGCTTTAGATACAAGCCAAACGCATTTTGATAAATTTCAGCAGATTCACGTAGGGCAGGGGTGATATCAGCGCGGGTTCCGATTAACTCGAAAAGTTTTACAGGCTCATTTTTTCCTTTTACTCGAACTAAATCAAGTCCACGGGTAAACAAGTCATTTGCCACTTCATTGTGCATGCTTTCGGAGATTAAAATATTTACCCCGTAGTCTTTACCCGCAGCTTCGAGTCGTGCCGCCAAATTCACAGTATCCCCCATCATAGTGTAAGATGCTAGTGCGTCCGTTCCCATGAATCCAACTTTAGCAAGACCTACATTGAGACCAATTCGAACATCCATCTCTCTTGCTTCTCTGGTATAGAGATTATTTTTTACCCAATATTCACGCAGGTCTCTAAGCTTGGCAATCATTTCAATAGAAGCAATGCCTGCTGAGAGTGGATGGTTTGGAACGTCAACCGGCGCATTAAAAATGCCGACTATCGCATCCCCAATGTATTTGTCTAATACGCCATTGTATTTTTTTAAAATCAAGGTCATGGCGGAAAGATATTCATTTAATAAAGAGGCGAGGTCAACCGAGTTTAGCTCCTCGCTGATGGTAGAAAATCCTGCAACGTCGGAGAAAAACGCTGTTATCTGCTTCTCGGAACCTCGTTTGAGAGCTTCCATATCTTTCATGGCTTCCCCGACCACGACAGGATCAATCATATTCCCCAAAATACTTTTTACTTTTTCTCGCTCTTCTAGACCTTCACCCATCGTGACGAAATATTCTGTAAGAAGTCCGATTTCATCTTTAGTGCTCGGCTTGATTTTGATTTTAAAATTTCCTTTGGCAATTTCGACAGTTGCGGATAATAAGAGTAGTATTGGATTAGAAATTGTTTTTGCAAAAATGAAGACGACGATTAAAGCAAGACTAACACCAATGATCATGATATAAATATTTCTTCTTTGGATATTATAAACAGCTTCCATGGCTTTTTCTTCTTCTACAAGAGAAATAACTCCGCTGTTAGCGAAGCCAATTTTTTGGAAAGCGCCTATATATTCTTTACCATCGGTGGCTACATAGGTTTTTTTTCCATTGGCAATATTACTTTTTAGCATTTGGTCTACAATTGTAATTTCACTAAAATTAGCGGAAGTAAAAAGAACTTTCGGATCGTCATGCGCAATTACTAGCCCATCCCCGTTCACTAAAAAGATTTCTGTGTAATCTGATTTTTTAAATGCAGATTGAATTTTCTCCAATTTGACAATAGCAATAATAATATCCTGCTTATCCCCATCAGTTTGCGGAAAACTCAGAGCGAATACTGGCTCTTTTGCGCCAGGGCTCGCATTATAAAGAATAGGCTCACCCTCAAAGGAACGCTCGAAGATAGATTTATTTAAGTTGACAATGGACTCGAGATCTTCTTTTTTAAGTTGATATTCACTTAGATACTCTTTGTTTAAGATAAGCTTCATCGGATTTAGTTTATCGTTTTCCCTTCGATAAAGTCCGAGGAGTAAAAAGTCAGGATCGTTTTTGAAGAAGAGATTAATATATTTTTCGGAGTTTGATTCGGATTGGAGAATCACAATCATCTGGGTTGCTTTATCTAAGATGGCGGCAATGTCCGTTTTTACTTTAGAGCCTGTGACGCGCACATTTCTGAGGTTCATTTCATCTACGATTCGCTCGGTCTCTTCACGGAAATACTTAGTAGCAAGGACAATGATAACGGTGACGGTTAAAATGAATAAAAACGAGATAATACCCATCAGCTTCAACTGAATGGTAATTCCCTTAGGTTTGTCAATGACCTGCTCTACTTTTGTAGTACTGATAGTGGAACCCTCCTGTAGTTTCGTTAACAAATCAATCTCCTCAGAATGGAAACGGTATACTATCTAAAGCATTCTAAAATTTCAAGCAAAAAATTGACTCGCATGAATTTAAGAATTAACTAGTATAAGCGCTTGAATATAGGGTGAGAATAAGAAAATCAAAGTTATTTGCAAGTAGAATTTTGGAATAAAATGGCATCTGGGTTTTGCAGGTAGACTCAATTAATACAAAGTATAATTAACATCGTTTCCCTTGACAAAATAGAATGACATATATTACTAAAAAAAATGGATTTCGACTACGACTTCCATCATATCACAAGGCACTCAAAAAAAAATTTTAGAGGATAATAAGAATGGTTCAAGTAGATGTATTTTGGGCTTATGGAATCGGGGCAACAATGGCTGCTGCCTCTGCGAAAAAATTAGAAACAGAAAAGGAGCCACTGGCTACTTCTTATTATGCGAAGGCACTCATTGTGTTATCTTGCATTTGGGCACCGACGGGAATGCTTTTACTTTTAAAGCACCCAAGCTGGGAGACGATGCAGGTGGCAGACACGCTACAGTCAATACCGATTTGGCTCATTATCGCATTTGGTATTTCAAACGTAACACAGGGTATCTTAGGATTTTGGACTACCTCTCTTTTAATCCAAAGAAAAAAATATTATCTCTCTCACCTCAATTGGATATTCGGTTATTTCGGAATGTTTTTTATTCTCCTCTATGGTTGGGATGGATTTGGGTATGATAGATTTCTCTACGACAGGGATATGTTCGGTGGCGAAGCCTGGAAACCGGGTGCAGGATATCTCGGAGTGGCAAGCGTATTATCTATGTTTACCACAACAGTTGCCATGACTCTTTATATTGACGGAGTATTTTTAGTTCCTGCTGTTCTTTATTACTTCGGAGTATGGACATCTAAAAGTGTAGAAATCGCATCCGGCGGCAAACAGCAAGTATCCAAACCTGCTCTCATGGCTAACTACCTCGTTGGTGTATTTCTAGTCGGATTTGGCTCTGCGGCATTCTGTGCAATCACTGTTTACCTCACAGGAAGACTCATCGGTGCAGGTGATCCATTCGCACGAGTTGCAGGAACAGGTGGCTCAACAATCATGCATATCATCAGCTACTTCATTGGTTTGCCATTATCCTTTGTGATTTTATATTATACTCTCTTCAAAGAAGGTAGATTTTTTCACACCTTACTAAAAAAGATGTATCACTTCGAGAGCTAAACTCTTTACTGATGTTCCGGCGCTTGTGCTGAGCAACGCCGAAGCATGGCATATTTTTATTCTAGGCAGTTATAAAAAAACTTTATTTTAAAATGAAGAATTAAAGTAGTGAACAAATGACAGAATTTCTTTCCAAGCACGCTGATATAATCGGTATAATAATTATGCCACTGACTTACGGTTTCGTAGGTTGGTTTACGAATTGGGTTGCACTCAAGATGACTTTTTACCCAATTAAGTTTTGGGGAATTCCTCCTTACTTAGGTTGGCAGGGGATAATACCGCGTAAGGCGCACAAGATGGCGAGTAGATCTGTAGACGTGATTACAGGAAGGCTCATTAAGATTGAAGAAATCTTTGACAAAGTAGATCCTGCCATGATCGAGAAAGAATTAAAGCCCATGCTTAAACCTGTCATTCGTGATTTAACAAAAGACATTATAGACCAAATTAGACCCGGCCTCTGGCCTGCGATTCCCGATCTTGTAAAAAATCAAATCTACGCCGAAACTGAAAAACAAATTCCGAATGCAATTAAGAGCATAATACTTGGTATTCGCAAAAACGTTTACCAGTTCTTTGACTTAAAAGGAATGGTTCTAAAAAAACTTTCTGGTGATAACGTTGTTCTAGTGGTAGAACTTTTTCAAACTGTAGGTGGACCTGAATTTAGATTCATCGAAAAATCCGGTCTTTATTTTGGTTTACTCCTCGGGTTAGTCCAAATGGTAATCTGGATTTTTTTCCCAATCTGGTGGACGCTTCCTATTCAAGGGATAATTGTTGGTTACCTCACCAATTGGCTTGCTTTAGAAATGATCTTTCGTCCTTTTTATGAAACAAAGTATTTTTTCTTTTTTAAATACCAGGGAATCTTTCTAAAACGTCAGGCGGCAGTCTCAGAGGCATATTCTAAATTCGTTGCAGCCAAGATTTTAAACTCCAGAAATATTTTAGAAGAAATTCTCTACGGAAGAGCAGCCGACGAAGTATTTGCCTTAATACAAAAAGCTATCATTAGGTCATTTGAGAATACTTCCCAGTTAGCGCATCCAATTCTTACTGTTACTATGGGCTCTGAGAAATACCTTGAAATTAGGGAAGAAATCGTAAAAAGAATGAGCGCTGTTGCTCCTAAGTCCATTGATAAAATTGAGAAGTATGTTGAAAATGCAATTGATATAGAAGAAACAATGGCAAGTAGAATGAAAGCACTTCCGCCTGAAGAGTTTGAATCTATTTTGCGTTCTGCATTCCAAGAAGACGAGCTTCTTTTAATTCTAATTGGAGCAGTGTTGGGAGCATTAGTTGGATTAGGACAAGCTTTCTACATGCTCGCATTTCCTGGGTAATACGAATTATTTCAATTTGCAATAATTTTTATTTTTT
>JANYCR010000020.1 GCA_025360185.1 Leptospiraceae bacterium
CGAATAAAAATCGTAATTTCATTTCACAAAAGTCCCCTTTGACAGTAAGATTCATACTTATAGGAATACTAGACAGGTCTCAGACCTGTCTCTACGTTGAACAAATAATATTCAATCGTCAATCCCAAAAAAACTTATACAAAAATCTTTCTCTTCTTGACATGTATCCAATATATGGCTACATAAATTCCATAACATATTAAACTCACTTTTAATAGAGGTATACTATGCAGGCAGTCGTGAAAGCGCACCATATTGAAATAAAGGCAAAAGGAAATATTCCGCCGAAAGTTATAAAATTTTTTAAAGATACTTATGGTTCTGATTTTAAAATTCTTAGTAATTCTGATAAAGTAGAGTTTATTGATGTGACTGAATCAGAAGGCTACAAAAAAACTAAAAAGTCAATGGTACCCGGGGATTATTTGAGAGTATATAGGGATAATGCACAGTTGTCGCAAGCCAAGTTAGGAAGTATGCTCGAAGGTTTTTCTAGACAAAACATTTCCGAAATGGAAAAAGGAAAGCGAGGAATCAGTAAAGAAACCGCCAAGAAGCTTGCAAAGATATTTAATAAACCAGTGGAAAAGTTTTTGTAAATAGGCTCTGTGTAAAAAGTCACTTCGATACAATTTTCGTCAGCGGCTAATAAAGGAAACACCTTATTTTAATTAGGTTTTCATTATCTCATCAGTGACGAAAATCACTCAGTGACCGATCTTTCTGCACATCCTATTTCACAAAAAATCCTTTTGATGGTAAAATTCGCATTTGTAGAGTATTAGACACGCTAACGCTGTCTCAGACCTGTCTCTACTGTTTTAAAAATGTCTCTACGACTTCACAAAAATCTTCTCAGGCAAAATGGACAAACCTTTAATCAACTTTGATTCAATAGAATCAGGAGTATAATCTGTCGAAGCGTGTAATTTGTATTTGCCTTCAACAAGAATAAAGACTTGAATAGATTCAATCTCAGGAAATACAAGCCAGAATTCTTTGACGCCGAAGGTTTCGTAGATTTCTTTTTTCTCGACACTGTCTCTTGTGAGCGTTCCTTTAGAAACTACTTCTATGACTAAATCGGGTGTTCCATAAATCCATTCGCGGAGTAGATGAAGATTTTCTTTCTTCAAAAAAATTAAATCTGGTTGCAGCCGAAATTTTCCTTCTTCGAGAATGACATCTAGCGGAGAAAGAAAAACTTCTCCTAAATTTTTATCTTCTAGAAAATTACGAAACTCGTAAGCCAAGTTAAATACAATTTTTTGGTGATACCCAAACGGACTAGGTGCCATTCTCTTTTCTCCCTGAATGATTTCAGTTAGATCAAAGTCTTGGATTGTATCGGTAGTTGTATTCATAGTAGAGACAGGTCTCAGACCTGTCTATACGTTTGCGAAAAAATATCTAACCGTCAATCAAAAAAAATTGATAGAACCTAATTACAATAGGCTAAAAAAATTAGCACTTGTGCGGCTTATTTGAAATTTAATTTCAAGAATTACATAGTAGGTGACAAAAATTTATTACTCAGGAAGCATAGCTTATGCCTGATACCAAGCTCTCAGTAAATATACAAGAATTTTTAAATAAAAATACAACACAAACTTTTCTTGAGAATGCTCAAAACTTTATTGCGCTTTTAGAAATTGAAACTATGGAACAAGACGATTTTTTAACCAAAGCTCATGTAGCGTTAATTGACCTTTATGCGTCAGGACACAAGCTCGAAGAGATTGAGCTAAGTGATTCGGAAACAAAGACCAACTTTAGTAGGTCAGAATTATTTGTAGGTAAAAATGCAGGATTGATTGCAAATTTAGGACAAAATGCCTATTATTCGGAAGTATTTAATCCGGTGGATAGGAAGGAGAAAGAATCAATGCAGGGCTGGTTGGTTGACGACTTCTCAGATATTTATCATGATTTAAAAATTGAATTAGAAAAAATAAAGTTAGGAACGAGCGATGCAATAGAAGACGCATTGTGGCAAATGAAGTTTAGCTTCCAGACCCATTGGGGTGCTCATTGTATCAGCGCATTACGAGAATTACACTACATGAGGCATTATGAAAAATAAAATAGTATTAGCCGGCGGAACTGGCTTCGTTGGAAAATACCTAAAGACAAATTTTTCAGAATTGGGTTATGAAGTAATAATTATATCGAGGCAAAGTAATAGTATCCAGTGGAATGATATTCCTTCTATCGTTGAAGCCATTGATAATTCAGAAATGCTGATTAACCTTGCAGGAAAATCAGTAGATTGCAGATACAACAAAAAAAATAAAGAAGAAATTCTTCGTTCAAGAATAGGGACAACTAAAATACTAGGCGAGGCAATTATAAAATGTAAAAATCCTCCCGAACTTTGGATCAATTCAAGCACAGCGACAATTTACCGTCATGCGGAAGACCGTCCGATGACAGAAAAAGCAGGGGAAATCGGAACCGGCTTTTCTGTGGGCGTGGCGACGAGTTGGGAAAAATCCTTTTTCGATTTTAAGTTGGCAAAAACAAGGCAAGTCGCATTACGAATGGCAATCGTTTTAGGAAAAGATGGTGGAGTGATGACACCCTTTAAAAACCTTGTTCGCTTTGGTTTAGGCGGTCAACAGGGTAACGGAAAGCAAATGTTCAGTTGGATTCATATTGCAGACCTATTTAGTATTATCCGCTTTTTGCAATCAAATAAAAATATGAACGGAGCTTACAACTGTTCTGCGCCAAATCCGGTTTCCAATAAAGTATTAATGCAGTCACTAAGACAGGTAATGAATGTAAAATTTGGGTTGCCCTCTCCGGAATTTCTTCTCGAAATTGGTGCAATTATCATAAGAACAGAAACGGAGCTAATCCTAAAAAGCCGCTGGGTCGTTCCCGAACGATTATTGGAAACCGGTTTTCAATTTCAATACCCAACGATAGATGAAGCTCTTAGAAATATTTTGATAGAAAAATAATTGTTGTTGAAAAATTAGAATGTAGGAACAATAGCTTAGCGTCACCTAGAGTGATAGTCAAGAATTACTCATTAAAACATAGGCTTTTAGCAATTGTAGTTCTCGACCCTGCTCGAACTGACAGATAAGGGATATCAATGAATAAAGAAAAAAGAGATTTTATAGAAAAATTAAATGGAAGATTTGGATTATTTGCAATCCTAATTTTTATAGGAGCGGCTTACATTGGTATAACCCAATCGGGTCCCGCAAAGGCAATCAATATTTGGCAAGCCAAGATGATGAATGGTCAATATTTTGTTTTGCTTTCAACCTTTTTAATTGCCCTTCTATTATTCATCCCGCTTATACTTGCACGCACGCTTGTAATTTATCTACACAATAAAAGATATGCGACTCAGTCAGAAATGCAAATTCCTTATTTCAAAAAACTGTAATAGCATATTTTTTAGATAATTTTATTAGTTGACTTGGGTATTACCCAAGTTATACTTTTCCTATGAAAACAGCGATTTCGATTCCTGATGATTTATTTAAGACAGCAGAAAAGACAGCGAAGAAAATGGGTATTCCTAGAAGCCAGTTGTTTGCTCGCGCACTCGAAGAATATATTAAGACGCATAGCAAAAATTCTGTAACAGAAAAATTAAATAAAATATACAACAAGAATTTGCCAAAATCTAAAACAAGTATTGATAAAGTATCCGTTCAAGCACTTCGCAAGAGTTTAAAGAATGACACGTGGTGAGATTTGGTGGGTAGATTTAGGTATTCCATTTGGAAGCGAGCCAGGATTCAAAAGACCTGTGCTAATTATTCAAGATGATGCATTTAATGAAAGCAATATTAGCACGATTATTGTTGCTGCCATTTCCTCTAGTCTAATTCTCGCCGAAGCTCCTGGAAATATTCTTTTAAATAAAAAGGAATCGAATCTTTCAAAAGATTCCGTAGTAAATGCTTCGCAAATTGTTACTTTAGATAGAGAAAGATTTACTGACTGTGTAGGAAAATTGAAACCGAGGCTAATGGCAAATATTGAAACGGGGATCAAATTAGTTGTGGGTCTTAAATGACAGATAATATCTATAACCCCGAGTTCGTAAAAGGACTCTTCAACCGGATGTCTAGCTCTTACGAGCGGATGAACTATATTACCTCCTTTGGATTTTCTATTCGATGGAGAAAGCAGTTTATAAATTCTATTCCTTCCACAAAAGAGAAAGTAGAAGTTATGGACTTACTTACCGGAATGGGAGAGAACTGGGAAAGCGTTAGACGTAAGCTTCCAAATGCAACTATTTCTGCTCTTGACTTCTCCGAGGAAATGGTAAAAAGTGCAAAGTTAAAAAATGAAAAGCATTTTAGCAGCAGTATCCTTATTTTACAGGAAGATATTTTGCAAAATACGCTTCCGAGTCATCACTACAATATAGTCATCTGCGCTTTCGGGCTAAAGACATTTAACCCCGACCAATTAAAAATACTCGCAATAGAAACAAGTCGAATTCTAAAGCCAGGAGGCAAATTTTCATTTGTCGAAGTTTCTAAACCGGAAAGTTTTATTTTAAAATTCTTCTATGGGTTTTACTTAGGAAATATCATTCCCATTCTAGGCAGGCTTTTTCAGGGAGACCCGACTGCCTATGAAATGCTCTGGCAGTATACGGAAAAGTTTGTAAATTCTAAACAGGCTATTGAAATTTTTAAAAGTACGGGGCTAACGGCAAACTACGATTCTTACTTCTTTGGATGTGCTTCCGGATTCAGTGGGAGTAAGTGATTGCACTTTCATTTTGAAGAATTTGAATTTAAGAACCAACGAAGGCTATTTACATCATTGCCTTTTATTTTTTTTCTAGCAATCGCAGGGAATTGTGTATGGCTTTATGAAATTGTTATGATAAAAGGATGGCATGGTTTAAATTGGATAAGTAAAGGCTTACTTTATTCACCATATTTAATAACTCTTTTATTCGTATTCGCGTATATAATCCCATTCATATTAACCAAATATATTTCAATTAAAAAGTCATTCTTTGTTATTTTCATTCTTTATGTTATAAGTGCTCTCTATTTTGAAGTTACGGTTAATGTAAATTGCTCTTTCCTTTTTGGTCGATGTCCACATACTCTATTTAATTCTAACAGAATATTCTTTCTCCTTTTTCTTCCAAGTATCTTCGTTCTTCCTTTTTTCGGAAGAGTGTTTTGGTATTTAACAAATCGATTCATAAAGAAAACTCAGAAATCTAACCGTAATATTATTTCAATACTTAGTCTTTTAAGTATTCCGTCTAGCTTATTAACAATCCAAGTAAATTCGGGCTATAGTTCAGGCAAAGATTGGATAGATGCGATTAAGATGGGTTATCCGATATTCTGGATTACAATTTTTATTGGACTTAGTGGAATTATAATTGCCTGTCAATCTGAAATAGATTAACTTCAATAACAACTATGAGAAAAGAAATCACATTAAACAAATCAATGTCAGAATCGGATTTCGACAACGGGTATTGGTATGCATTTGAAATAAAAGCATTCGCGAAAGAAATTGGAATACCGCTTGCCACAAAACTCAGAAAAGATGAACTCGAAAAATTAATCAAAATCTTTTTGAGAACTGGAAAAGTAGAAAAGCCAACCAGGAAGAATATTTCTAAATCAAAAATAAAAGATTTAGACAAAGGGTTAACTCTCAATTTGCCAATCGAAAATTATACAAGCAATAGAGTTACAAAGGATTTTATTTTAAAAGAAGCTTTAAAAATTGCGCCGAACCTAAAGCGCAAATCCGGCGTTAGCTACAGGCTCAATCGCTGGCGAGAAGAACAAATCAATAAAGGGAAAAAAATCACTTACGGTGATTTAGTGCGCCAATATGTAAAATTAAACCAAGTGGAAGGAAAATTTGAAAAAGTTCCAGTGGTGCGATACATTAATTTCCTCTCAGAATTTTTAGCAAAAGAAAAAAATGCAAGTAGACAACAAGGAGTAGCCGCTTGGAATGAATTAAAGAAATTGAATATTCCTAAGACTTATGATGCTTGGAAAAAATACTATAAATTGAGGTCTATGGGTTAGTGAATATTTTTAATTTATTTTAGTTAACGCGTAGAAAGTTGCGTATGGTTGCATCGGCACCGAGTATTAACTCTCTGCGGATTTCTCCGAGTAACCGCAGAGACAGCTTTGAAGCTAGGTAAATTTTTTAGTATTGAGCCTGAATTTTGGCTCAATCTTCAAAACTATTACGATTTAGAAGAAGCAGGAAAAAGTTTTGCAAAGGATTTGAAATCAATTCAAAGCATTCAAGAATTAGGTTTGATTCAAGCTTAATAACTTTATCATATTTCGGCTAAGTTTTATTAGCCGATAACAAATTAGTTTACTTCTGATTGTACGCTGCTTTTAATTTTTTAATATCCATCTTATCCATTTGAAGCATTGCTTGCATGACTCGATTTGCTTTGACAGGATCTTTGTCTCCGAGTAACTCTCCTAGGATTTCAGGAACAATCTGCCAGGTTAATCCGAATTTGTCGTCAATCCATCCGCAGCGATTTGGTTTTCCTCCTTTCGAAAGTTTATCCCAATAATTGTCTATTTCTTTTTGGGTCTTACAACTTACAAAAAAAGAAATGGCAGGCGAAAATTTATAATGAGGTCCACCATTTAACATATAAAATTCTTGCCCTTCAATGACAAGTGTTGCCGTCATTACAGTTCCTTTTTTGCCTGGACCCGCGTCTCCATAGCGTCTAATGTTTTTTACTTTGGACTTTTTAAATACAGAGGTGTAGAATTTTATTGCCTCTTCCAAGTTGTTATCAAACCATAAAAATGGTGTTATCTTTTGCATTGTTTTCTCCTTTATTACTCCGTTGTAATTTTTATCCATTGCTTAACAATTTTTTTAAGCTTTTCTTTTTTCTCATTAATTTCTTGAGCGCTAAAAAACTTTGCAATTGCCCTGTCATTCGACGCCCATATCAATAAACCAGTTGTATCATCTAGCATGGGCTTATCACCTTTTACCTCTTTGACTTTAGCCCCTCTATGGAAAATTAATTGAATACAATCTTTCTTAGATAAATTAAAAGTAATTCGATCATCCCCATTAAAACAAAAACTAGGGGCATTCCATTTGATATGCTCTGTTATTTTTTTATTTGCGCCGAGAATAATATTTCTTACTATTTCGAGTTCATTTTTCAGAATATGTTTGGATTTTTTTATATATTCCAAAACTTGCTCTGTATCAGATAGCTTAGAAGTTTTGGTTTCTACCTTAACTGCTTTCTTTTTCATCTTTATCATTTTATTCTCTCACAAAAAATTTTAATTCCTCTTTATTTAATCTCTTCTAATACTTCGGCTAATCTATTATAGCTCGCAGTTAAGCCTGATTCCATGTTGGATTTAAGAACACCATCGCGGGCTTCTTTCGATTCATAAAGCATTGTTGTATGAGCTGTCGTCTTACCGTTATTTTCCGCTAGAACCACAGTTCCAATTGCTTCTCCCGGGTACCAGGACTGTTCGAATTTTTCTGTATTTACAATTTTTTCTGGTTTTAGAATCTCCTTAAAGACTCCGCCAATTCCCATCTCTCCATTTTCTAGATGACTCCACACATAACGGTATTTACCCCCTACGCGGAGATCTACTTCGCAGACTGGCATTGTCCAACCTTCCGGTCCAAGGAGCCAACGGCGGATTAACTCGGGCTTTGTCATTGCATCAAAGACTAGTTTACGAGAAGCATTAAATTCTCTTGTCCATGATAATTCCCTATCCGAAGGAGTTGTAATTTTAAGTGTATCAAGTTTTATCATTTTTTATTTCCTTGTTTTTTTATTTGCTTTTTTTGTTTTTTCTTCGAGTAGACCGTCTAACTGCTCGTATCTCCTCGTCCAGAGTTTTCTAAATGACTCAAGCCATTTGTCTAATTCCTGGAAATGCTCTGTCTTCAATTGGTAAATTCTTTGCTGTGCGAGAGGTCGAACTTCTACCCAACCAGTTTCCGTCAATACACGCAAGTGTTTGGAAGCTTGCGGTTGGCGAATCTTTAGCTTCGTAGAAATCTCTCCGACCGACTTGGGGTCATCACGAAGTAATTCCACAATTCGCAAACGATTTGGTTCTGCTAAAGCAGTCAAACTTATTGTATTCATATTAAGGAATATATGAAATTTTGAATATTCTTGTCAAGGAATATTCAAAATTTATTTTCCTTTTTTTATTAAGACAGAATCGCCCAATTGCGTCCCAGGCTTTTCGCTTTGTATAGAGCAGAGTCTGCCTTTGAGATTAATTCAATTTGATAAAACTCAATACTTAAGCAACCTCACCTGCTTAAAGTATAGTTTATTCTTCCCTTTCTCGTTCATGATTTTGAATTCGATGTCGATGCCGTATTTATTTTTATCACCTGCGTCTATTCTTTGTTTGGTGAAAAGAGAATAGAGTTTTAAAGTTGCCTCCTGGAGTTTCTTTAATTGGAGTTCGTTTGCTTTATTTTCAATAAATACGGGCGAGATACTAGATTCAGAATAGGTTTTCTCAATCGCTCCAGATTCAGGGTTAATCAGAAAAGCCTCGGATAGAATATTCTCTTCTGGATTGGTTACGGAGTGCTCACCGGATTGGCTATTTACGATTATCTGCACCTTGCCAGTGCTTGCAAGTGTTGTTACGATTACTCCATTAACAACTTCTTTTTGAAATGCTTCTTGAATTAGAATAGACATTCCTACTTTAGAATGATCTATTCCAAAAAAATCTCTTTCTTCGAACGCTCTGTCTGACCAGAGAGACGAATATATTGTGAGAATTTTTTCTCTTAGCTTATCGTCACTGTCTTTCTTGTTAAAGCCTTTTGACTCGTAAAGTCCTGCTCCGTTGAATTCCGGCAAATCTTCATTATTCGTTGAGCTTCTTAGACGAATTCTAGACTTCGCCGGATATTTTTCTAGAATCTTACGAATCCCTGTGATGAGTGTAGGTGGGAGGGAATTTGATTTTTGAATTGAGGCTCTGATTTTTTCTAGGACTTTTGCTTTCTCTGCTTTAGAGAATTTTGCCTTATCTTTTAGAAAGCTCTGGATCATCGTCTCAGGCTCACCTTTGATTGTCTCGAAATATCCTTTGAATCCAATTGCATAGGCAGGTCTTGTCATATCTGGCAGTGCAGTTAGTAGCAAATAATAATTTGCCGCTTTTGACCCTATATAAGAAGTAGAAATAAACTTTTCATTTTCTTTCGTAAGACTAATTGTCTCCGGCATATCCTGCTTAATCTCAGGAACCACGACTGTCTTACGCACTGTATTCTTTTGATTTTCTTCTGCAATCTTTTGAGTCGTCTTCTCAACTACAACTTTATCGCCTACATTTGATAATTTTACATATTTACCAACGAGTCCTCCCAATCCTGGAATTGCAAAAATATCCGTGACATAGGCATTAAACGTTCCACGATTCTTCGCGAGCAGATTTACATGCGAGAGAGGAGTCTGAGGTTTGAGAGACAGAATTCCAGCGACAGGCGGAATATGAACAGGAACATAATTCAAAAGCGCAATATCAGTAGGTAAAAGCAAATCGAGTTCTTTTTCGTTTTTCACTAACTTCAAAAGTCCGTAAGCTGTGCCAGCATTTAGCACATCCATTTTCTTGCCACCAACATGCTTAATCAATTGGTTAAGAGTTGTAAAAGACTCAGAGGATTTGGCAAGGATATTACCTAGCTTGGTAACGCCTAATCGGTTATTATCCCCCTCTGTCAGCACAATTAGCCCTTTACCGCTAAAGCTTTTATCTAACCCTGAAACCATCTTGGTGAGTCTTAAAATTTCTTCCGCTAAGTGACCTGGCTTATCATCATAATTATAATTTTCGAGTCGAATAGCCCAATTGAAAGTTCCTAGCTTATTTTTATAAGGCTTTGCATTTAGATCGTAGAGAAAAAATGGCATATACTCCCGAATCTTAGATTCTTTCGAAAGCTTTTTAAAATCCGCAAATCGAATCTTTCGTCCTAGACCTCTTGCGACAAATTCCGAATGCCCCTGGTAGACTTTTGTGTCATAAAGATGAACCTTGGGCGCACTATTCCAATCCACGGCAACGCCTGCCCATGTAGGAAGATTGCCATAGGAAATAAAACTAAGATCGGAGCTTTGCGCCGAAGCGGTGTTAATTGCAAATAAAGTTAATACAAAAATAAAGATTCGAAACATACATCCAACTTGAACGAAAACAAAACTCCGTCAAACGTTAATTACCAGACTTTGGTTTTCCCTCTTCCCAATCTCCGGCTACTTTTAATTCTCCCGCAAAATTAAAGAATTCTCCTTTCCCATGAAATTTATTCCTTTTAAAATTACCCATATAGAAATTCCCTTTCGAAGAAATCAAAAATCCAAACCCTTCTAAACTTCCGTCCTTAAAATTTCCAAAGTATTCATTGCCTAGTTCTGTAATCAAATAGCCATTACCTTCTAGGTTACCATCTTTCAACTCTCCTGCATAGAACTTCCCATTTTTATGAATGAGTTTTTTCTTATCATAGGCATTTCCTTTTCTTAAAACTTGGAAGCTTTTTTCTTTTTTTAGATTAATCGCAATACCAGAAGAAACCATTCTATCATCTAAAAAATCTCCAGCTAAACGTGAGACCTCATTTTCCTTAAATATTCCAAGCCCAAATGGTTTGCCTTCTTTAAAATTTCCAATGTACAATTGTCCGCCGGGGTATTGATAAAAACCTTTCCCTTGAAACTTCTGATCAGTAAACTCTCCCGCATAACGGTACCCATCCTTAGTATAAAAAATTCCACGTCCATGAAACTTCCCATCTTTGAATTCGCCCGAATATACGTCTCCATTTGCGAACGTATAACGCCCTTTACCTTCTATACGATTCTTTTGAAAATCTCCTTCATAAACGTTTTCATTCTTAAAATAAAGA
>JANYCR010000027.1 GCA_025360185.1 Leptospiraceae bacterium
CAAGATCTGCGAGGCGATTCATCTGGATTAAATAAGTGCTTAAAAGTTCGAGGAAATCAGTATCTTCGATAAATTCTTTCTCGTAATAAGAAATGATTTTTTCAAACTGAGAAACTAATTGTTTATCTTTTTCCGAGGTTGATCTCGTTAAATAATTTGATCGGAAATCAATATCTTCAATTCGTTTAAAAGAGATAGTACCAAAGAGGTTAGTCTCGATATATTTTTCAGGAATAAATTGCAAATCATAGGAATCTTTAAGACTGGCTTTTAAAGATTCTTTTAGCTCTAGAAGCTCAGCTTTTAATTTGAGGCTTTTCCTCTCAGGGCTTTCAACATCGACTGGTGGAAGAGTTGCGGTGATACGACTCGATGATTCCCGAATAGCCTCAATAGAAGGCTCCGAAAAGGAGATTTCTTCCCAAGTAATTTTAGTTTTTTTTTCTGCCATTGATTATTTCAAATAGTCAGCTTTGCAGCGTTCTATTTTCTGTCATTTTAAATCCATGTCCATACTAAAAACATCTATAATTTCATTCATCCTATTTTTCTTCACCGAAAATCTTTTTGCGAATGATGAAATCACCTACTTAATTAAATCCATGAGTTGGCGCAAGATACATCGAACACTGAGCGCCGATAATCTACCGAATGATAGTGGCGCTTATGCGCTCGTCAGGTATTACGAAGAGCATAGTGAAAAAACTCCCTTAAAAAATCGACTTCTTTATGGAATAGTAACCGGGAATTATCCAAAAGAAATAGGTAGAGCAGAAATTAATTACCTCTTAAGTCATCCTTTAAAGGACGCGAGGGTAATAGTTCGATTGAGTTATATAAAGCTTTATAAAGAATTAGTAAAACAGAAAGAATTAAACGATTCCGAAAAGATTATATTTCTACAAAAATATACATTGGAGAATGACCCTGTAGTTCTCCGGGCATTTGAAGAAATTTTAAAAATTCACAGTGAGCTAAAAGAGTATGATCAAATTAATAAGAGAATTGATGCGCTTACCGAAGAAGAAAAAAAGTTTGCGTTAATTCCAGATGTTCGCTATTTGTATGCTGTTAGCCTACAAAAGTTAGGAAAACAAGCCGAGGCGAAAAAACATTTTCTACTTATTCTTTCTGATAAACATGCAGGCTCCTCTGCAAAGCAAAAAGCAATCTCCGGGCTTAAAGAAATCAATGAAGAATTGTTTTCTTTTTTAACAAAGGATGAGCTTGCTAATTTTGTAAATATTCTTCCTGGCAAAGATCAAAGATTAATTTCTACAAAAAAAATATTTTCTGCCGCGAATACATTTAGCAATGAACAACTCATAAAAAATGTAACAATCTTTTTTTTAAATAATACAAGCTTCCATGTTCTACCTTTTCTAAAGGCTAATAATGCGTTAATCGCAAAGGAAGATGGCTTTCTTGCCAATATTGCTGAAAATCTAATTAATAAAAAAGATTTTAGTGTAGCTTTAGAATTGCAAAATCTTTTTTTGAAAAATTCCACTTATCCACTTGCTCATAAAAATTATTCGCGCATTTACAAAAAAAATAAGCAAGACGAGAAATACTTTTCAAGTCTTCTCGAATACCTTAAATTGAATCCATATGATTTGAGATCTCACGACTCACTCATTGATTTCCTAGCAAATTCCAGTTCGAATTCTATTGCGTATATGCCGGAAGAATATTGGAATCGTGCGATAGAGGCTATTCCTAATTTACCGGTAAAGGGTAGACTCATCTATTGGTATTTGCGCTATCTACGTTTTAAGGGAATACAGGACAAATTAAAGTTTATACTTAGCTCTTATTATTCTTATTGCCCAGGATCTTATTATACGACTGTAATTGCAGAAGAATTTGCAAGCGAATTAAAGTCATTACCCGCAATCGAAAATCCAATTTCGAATAAGGAAACCATTTTTAAATTTTTATCTGTTCATAATAACACCGATTATGTAAAACCACTTGTTGGACAAAACTTGAGCTTTGCTTATTATAAATATTCAACTGCGGTCATAAGTGTTTTTTGACTTTCTACCCTGGTATGTGCGGCTACTAGGCGTTGCCCCAAATCAATCGAATCTTTA